>JAKAMS010000025.1:8268-14544 GCA_021812745.1 Bacteroidota bacterium
GAGCTTGCAGAAAAATTTAAAGAGCAGTTTCCTAAATCTCAATATGTTGCTTATCTGTTTCCGGATCAGTCTCAAGCATTAATTAAGGCGGGGAAATATGAAGAAGCTTACGAAGCAATTAAGAAAAACGAAAAAGCAACAAGTTCTTCTTACAATAACTTAGCATGGGCGATGTTTGAAAAAGATGTCAACTTGCCCCTTGCAAAAGAAATTGCAGCCAAAGGCGTTGAACTGAGCGGTAAAGATGCGCAATCTTCTGACGTAAAGATTCCTCCTTACTATTCAGAAAAGGAGTACAAAAAAATGATGAGCGCTTCTGCTTATCTTATTCTTGATACTTACGGCGCAATTCTTCTTAAACTTGGCGAAAATGCCGAAGCTTTAAAATATTTGAAACAAGCTTACGATCTTGATGGCGGAAAAACTGCGGATGTTAATGAACGCTATTCGCAAGCTTTGGTAGCCAACGGCAAATTTGCAGAAGCAAATAGTGAAATGGAAAAATTTATCTCTGACGGCAAAAGCACTTCTGCTATGAAAGATTTATTGAAGCAGACTTACACAAAAGCAAAAGGATCAGATGCCGGGTTCGACAAATATCTCTCCGGTTTGGAATCTAAAGCAAATAAATCAGCTTTGGATGAAATGAAGAAAACAATGATTGATATGCCGGCTCCAAAATTTACTCTGGTTGATCTAAAAGGAGATAAGGTTTCTCTTGCAGATCTTAAAGGTAAAATTGTAATTATTGATTTCTGGGCAACCTGGTGCGGACCGTGCAAAGCGTCTTTTCCGGGAATGCAGAAAGCAGTTAATAAATTTGCAAACGATCCGAACGTGAAATTTTTATTTGTGAACACCTGGGAAAATAATGTTGATGATAAAAAGAAAAATGCTCAGGACTTTATAACTCAAAATAAATACACATTCCATGTACTTTTAGATAACGACAATAAAGTTATTGAAAGCTACAAAGTGAGCGGAATTCCTACAAAATTCATTATTGATAAAGCGGGGAATATTCGTTTCAAAGCTGTCGGTTTTGACGGAAGCGACGATAAATTAGTCAATGAATTGTCCACCATGATATCATTACTTCAATAAATATGTCATTAATGCCTTAGTGCTTTAGTTCTTGCTAAAGCACTAAGGATTTATTTTATAATATCCGGCATTTTCAGTAAATCTCTTCAATTCCATTTTACAATCATTCCCATAAGTGCTAATTTTCATTTGCAAAATTTTGAAAACTATGGAGTAATTATGGCTGTCATTCGTCCCTTTAAAGCTGTACGTCCGTCAGAAAAAGTGGCTCATCTAGTTGCCAGCGTTCCTTATGATGTTGTTAATAGAGAAGAAGCCGCAGAACTGGCAAAAGGAAATCCGATTAATTTTTTACGTGTTACACGTTCTGAAATTGAGTTGAAAGAAAAAACAAATGTCTATTCGCATGAAGTTTATCAGCGTGCCAAAGAAAATTTTGACCGCTTAAAAAATGAAGCGCCGCTAATGCAAGATTCAACCCCGCACTTTTATATTTATAAACTTACTATGGGAAATCATTCTCAGGCTGGAATTGCGGCTACATTTTCTGTTGATGATTATGAAAAAGACGTTATCAAGAAACACGAAAAGACACGCAAGGTTAAAGAAGATGACCGCACTAATCATATTATTACAACAGAAGCTCAAACAGGTCCGGTTTTTCTGACTTACAAATCGGTTAAGGAAATTGACCTAGTTGTTAATGATACGATAGAGAAAAAAATCCCCATCTATAATTTTACCTCTCAAGATGGAATTAAGCACGAGGTTTGGATTCTTCCGGATGATTACACTAACACGGTTATATCTGAAATAAAAAAAGTGAAAAACCTTTATATCGCCGACGGGCATCATCGTGCGGCAAGCGCAAGCCGCGCTCAAAAAGTTAAGATGGAACAAAATTCAAATCACAACGGCGAAGAAGAGTATAATTATTTTATTGGAGTTTTATTCCCCGCCGAACAGCTGAAAATTCTTTCTTACAACCGTGCAATCCGCGATTTGAAAATGGACAAAGATGAATTTGTGGAAAAAGTAAAAAAGAATTTTTCCATCGAAGAAACCAATTCTCCTAATCCGCCGTCGGAAAAAACTTTTGCAATGTATATTGATAAAAAATGGTATCTATTAAAACCGAATGAGAATATTAAACCCGGTAAAGCGGTTGGCGACAAACTTGATGTAAGTTTGCTTCAAAATTATTTGCTTCATCCGGTTCTTGGAATTGAAGATCCGCGTACCGACACCAATATTGATTTTATTGGCGGAATTCGCGGTACCGAAGAATTAGAGAAAAGAGTAGACAACGGCAAAGCTGCAGTTGCTTTTTCAATGTTCCCCGTTTCGGTTGACGACTTGATCAACATTTCCGATGCGGGCGAAACTATGCCGCCTAAATCTACATGGTTCGAACCGAAATTGAGAGATGGTTTGTTAGTACATGTGATATAAAAAATAGAACGCGGATGACGCAGATTAAACGGATTTGCACAGATAAACAACGGAGTTAAAAAATGGAAAAACGGATTTATAATTTAAGCGCCGGTCCTGCAATTCTTCCGGAAGAAGTTTTGCTGGAAGCACAAAAGGATCTGTATAGCTACAAAGGTTCCGGCATGAGTGTAATGGAAATGAGCCACCGCGGAAAAATATTTGACGCTATAATTAAAGAAGCTGATGCTGATTTAAGAAAACTTCTTGGCATTGATGACAAGTTTTCAATTTTATTTTTACAAGGAGGCGCCACACTTCAATTCTCTATGGTTCCGCTGAACTTAATGCCGCCAAAAAACAAAGCGGATTATATTGTTACCGGCGCATGGGCAGAGAAAGCCGTTAAAGAAGCTAAGCGTGTCGGTGCTGTTAACATTGCCGCTACAACCAAGTCGGAAAGTTTTGTCAGGATCCCTAAACAATCAGAATTGAAACTCGATCCGGACGCATCGTATGTTCATTTTACATCGAACAACACAATTTATGGAACTGAATGGCGCAACGAACCTGAAGTTGGCAATGTTCCTCTTGTGTGCGATGCATCGTCAGATTTTCTTCACAAAAAATTAGATATGAACAAGTACGGTTTAATTTACGCCGGCGCTCAAAAAAATATTGGTCCGGCTGGTGTTACAGTTGTTATCGTTAGAAAAGATCTGCTGGAAAGATCATCCGATAGTTTGCACACTTACATGAATTATAAAATTCATGCTGAAAACGAATCTATGTACAACACGCCAACCACATTCGGAATTTACATCGCGGGTTTAGTTTTTAAGTGGCTTCTAAATATGGGAGGATTAGATGAAATGTACAGGCGCAACGTTGAGAAGGCAAATATTTTGTACGACGCATTTGATACAAGCGACGGTTATTACAAAGGAACAACAGTAAAAGAAGACCGTTCATTAATGAATGTAACCTACAGATTGCCGAATGAACAGTTGGAGGAGAAATTTATTAAAGAAGCTTCGGCAAAAGGATTCAGCGGATTGAAAGGTCACCGTTCGGTAGGCGGAATTCGCGCGTCAATCTACAATGCATTCCCAAAACAAGGTGTTGAAGCTTTAGTTGAGTTCATGAAGAATTTTAAGAAGAATAATTAATTTTTTTATCTGTAAAAAATTAAAGACCCGGCTTCTTGCGAGACCGGGTCTTTTGTTTTTAAATCGTAAACTTCAGTTGAACGTCTTTTATATTAATTAGCAACAGCTAAGTATGGAGTAATTTTACTAACTAAATGTTGTTTTGGAACGGCGCCTATAACTGCATCTACCATTTTTCCGTTCTTAAAAATACCAAGTGTAGGTATGCTCATAATTCCGTATTGACCGGCAACGTTGAAATTTTCGTCTGTGTTTAATTTAACCACTTTCAGTTTACCAACCATTTCATTGGCAATTTCTTCAACTACCGGCGCAACCATTCTGCACGGTCCGCACCACGGTGCCCAAAAATCTACCAATACCGGAGTATCAGATTTTAATACTTCCTGTGAAAAATTTGCATCTGTTCCTTCTATTAAGTTCTGCATTGTATTCTCCTTGTAAAATAATTATGTAGTGATTTGATGCGTGGAATTTTGAAAGGATTCTAAGATGCAAAACAAGTGTAAAATAATAGGCAAGAGCACGAATTAGTCTTTCATGCCCTTGCTCGTAATCATGATCTTTTATAAAGTTACCGGGTTTCCGTCTTTATCTAACAATGTCGGATCGCCGAGACCAAGCTCTTTCAATTTATCAAACTGTGTTGCTCTATCTCCAACGATTACATAAATCAATTTATCCGGATGAATAAATTTCTGTATCAGCTTTGTGTGTTCTTCCGGAGTCATTTTCTGAATCATTGCTTCACGCTGTCTTATATAATCAAAAGGAAGATTATACATTACAACCGGCTGAAGCATTCCCGAAAGCTGCATAAGAGTTTCAAATCTGCCGGCATCGCTCTTTAATAAAGTGCTTTTTACTTGATCAAGATCATCTTTGGAAATTCCATCCTGATATTTTTTGATTTCATCACGGACTATCTGTGTTGATTCAAAAGTTGAATTAGCTTGAACTGCAGAAGATGCAAGAAATTGTCCGGCATAAGAATTTCCTGTGAATCCTGAACGGGCGCCGTATGTGAACGATTTTTTCTCGCGCAATATCATGTTCAATATTCCGCTGAAATCACCACCGAGCTTTTGATTAATCACTACCGCTTCGTAAAAATCCGGGTCAGAGCTCTTTGGTCCTAAATGTCCCGCAAAAACTTGAGATTGTTTTGCTTTCGGCACATCAACAAAATAAATTCCCGGTTTTGCAGAACCCGCAATTTTAACGTCCGGAATTTTTACTTCTTTTGTTTTCCAGTCTTTCAAGCCGTTGAATAACGCAACTGCTTTTTCTTTTGTTATATCTCCAACGATTGTAATTTTTGCAACTGAGGGTGAAAAATATTGATCGTAGAAGTTTTTCAAATCATCCAGAGTTATAGTTTTTACAGATTTAATAGATCCGGCAGGTTCATTCGCTAAAATATTATCTGCGCCATAAACTAATTTGTCGAATACGCTTCTGGCAATTGATGTTGGCGCTGTTTCTGTTCTCTTCAATCCTTCTATTGTCTGACTTTTTGCGAGCTCAAATTCATTTGCATCCCAGCGTGGTTCAAACATCATCTCTTTAGCAAGAGCAAAAGTTTCGTTCAATTTGCTTGCAAGACATCCGCCGGAAATTGTTATTGATTCTGTTCCGCCCTGGATATTAATGTTAGCTCCAAGATCTTGAATTGCTTCTCTCAGCTCTACCGGAGTTTTTGTTTTTGTTCCTTCATTCATCAAGCGAGCCATTAAAGATGCAACGCCGATCTTATCCGGATTATCAAGAAGCATTCCACCTTTCAAAATTATAGAGAATTGAACAAGCGGTAATTCGCTTTGTTTGATTCCGTAAACAGCAATTCCGTTTTTAGTTTTATCTTTCCAAATTTTTGGAAGAGTTACAACCGGATCCGCTCCTTTAACAGGTTCTTTTGTTCTATCAATCTTAGATGGAATTGGAACGTAAGGCGCGTTAACTACTTCTTTCTTTTTTGTTCCCTGTTTCTCAATTGATTCTTCCTGAACTACCCACAATTTTGAATCCGGTGCCGCTAAATCTGCTTTCCCTTTTGGAACAATACTGGTGATTAAATAATTCTGACCTTTGATGTATTTGTTATAAACTCTCCACACATCATCTTTTGTAACGCTCATTCTGTCTTTAAGATCGGTTGCCATATAATCCGGAGAACCTTTAAAGATGTTATAATCGCCAAGGCGCATGGCTTTACCTAAAACGCTCGCGCTCGAATTGAAAAAACTATATTCAATGCCAGCTTTCTGTCTTTCAATATCTTTATCTGTAAAGCCGTCCTTTTCAAATCTCAAGAATGCTTCTTTAACTGCCGCTTCAACATCACCCAACTTTACAGTCGGGAAAGCGGTTATGGAAATATCAAAAGTGCCTGCAACTTCATCGCTTCCTTGACGAGCCATTACGTTAGGCGCAAGTTTCTTCTCTTCAACAATCACTTTGTACAACGGCGATTTTTTGCTTCCTGCAAAAATGCGTCCGAAGAATTCAAGCGCGTAAGAATCTTTGTTAAATTCTTCAACTGTAGGAAATTCCATTCCTAATCTTGGTGCGTTTGCAAGATTGTCTTCGCAATATGATCTGACTGTTTCTTTTAATACAGCCGGAACTTTTG
>JAKAMS010000386.1 GCA_021812745.1 Bacteroidota bacterium
ATTGCTGCGGAGTTTTTTCGGACTTAAGTGTAATTTCAATTTCACCGCGCAAAATTGTTAATGGAGTTTTTAATTCATGTGCGGCAGAAATAGAAAACTGGTTCATAAAATCTACAGATGTTTTAATTCTGCTAACCATTTCATTCATTTTCTTTACCAACCGCCCATATTCATCAAAGTATTCTCCGCCCGGAATGGTTTCTTCTAAATTTTGTCCGGTTATTTCTTCCGTCTTTTTGATAATAGCATCAATACGGGAAAGCGATTTTGAAGAGATAAGTGCGCCTCCTATAATTGCTATTAGAAAAAAGATTGGAGCGATGAAAATATAAATATCCTTTAGGTTGTTGAGTGTCTGCGAGATATATTCTTTCGAGTATGCAACGATTACAACATACTTTTTCCCCTTTAGCTGACAAACTCTTATTGCGCTTCCAGAGAGTTCTTCGTTTTTGTAGTCGAACAAAATAGATTTATCCTTCTTTTCGGGAAATGACAGACTAATCTTGCCCAGATTAGCTGTCTTAAAAATTATTTTGTTGGATGTTGTAACCTCGATGAATGTGTTTCTTCGATTGAATACAATAGCATCGTAAGCAATATCCCAAATTAATTCATCCTCAGATTTGTAAACAGTACTTGGTTGAAAGGAATCCAGGTCTACATGTTTTTCTTCAATGATTCTTAGGATTGAATTTGCCTGTGTTTTTAGGCTTGAATCCAGGTTCATATGAGAAATATTGTTGATGTAAAAATAAATTACAACGCCGAGCAAAAACTCCATCAAAAAAAAGAGCGAGGAATACCATATTGTAATTTTGAATCGTGTTGAGGTGAAGAATAATTTTATTTTGGTTAGCATAACTTAGTCTAAACTATTCTTTAATTATATAACCCACGCCTCGCACAGTGTGAATTAATTGTTTGTCAAAACCGTGGTCTACTTTTACCCGGAGTTTGTTGATATAAACGTCAATTACATTTGTGCCGCTGTCAAAGTGAAAATCATAAACATGTTCTATCAGTTTTGTTCGCGTTATAATCTTGTTTTTGTTTCTTAAAAGATATTCCAGAATAGAATATTCTTTGGGTGTAAGTATAATCTCTTTGTCTGCTCTTGTTACTTTATGTGACACAAGATCTATTGCTAAATTGTCTGCATTTAACAAATTGTCTTTTTGAGTTTCTTTCCTTCTAAGTAAAGCACGCACTCTGGCGGTTAATTCTTCAAAAGCAAAAGGTTTTGATAAATAGTCATCGGCACCGCTATCAAGTCCCTCAACTTTATCTTTTGTTCCGTCTTTTACTGTGAGCAAAAGTATTGGCGTTGTAATCTTATTCTTTCTTAATTCTTTCGTTAGTTGTAAACCGTTCATAAGAGGCATCATAATATCGGAGACAATCAAATCGTACTCGTCCGTAAGTCCAAGTTCTAGACCCTCTTTCCCGTTGGCGGCAGTGTCAACTTCGTATAGTTCCTCTTCCAATCCCTTTTTTATAAAAGAGGCAACTTTCTTTTCGTCTTCTACTAATAATATTCTCATATGTTTAAGATAAACAAAAAAAAAGAGTTGTTAAACACCTTGAAGGTTTGTTCTGATTCTTTCTCCGTTATCTCTTTCACATATAATTTTTTAAGTCGTCATCTCTTTAGCCAGGGAGGGAAGGATAAATGTAAATAAACCAATCTTATAAAATTATTCAAGAATCATTACAAATATTTTTATATTACTTTAAATCTTTCACAGAAATTGTGAGGCATGGATGAATGTACTTTTCTTTTTGGCAATTCCGATAGTTTTATTTTATCTGGCAAGTAAATTTTACGCGAAATGGGTTGCAAAAACTCTGGGAGAAGACGCGAACCACCCGACTCCGGCTGTAACAATAAATGACGGAAGAGATTACGTTCCTACAAAACGCTACGTTGTATTTGCACATCATTTTTCTGCTATAGCAGGCGCAGGTCCAATTATAGGACCTACAATGGCGGTTCTATACGGATTTATCCCTGCATGGATGTGGGTAGTTGTCGGTGGAATTTTTCTCGGCGCCGTTCATGATTTTACAACCATGTTTATCAGTCTACGTGAAAAAGGAAAATCGATTGCAGAAGTTGCAAGAACAACTCTTGGCAAAACCGGTTTTAATTTGATGATCACTTTTACAATTATGATGCTGCTTCTGGTTTGTTCATCTTTTTTGAGCGCGACAGCAATTTCTTTAACATCGCTTTGGCCTCTTACAAAACTCGGCGTTGCAGGAACTGACACAATCCTAAAAACTGTAACCTCCGATGGGATTACATATGGAAGGATAGGAGGCATTGCCTCAACTTCTGTAATCTTTATAACATTGTGCGCACCGTTTCTCGGCTGGTTAATTCATAAAAAAGAAATAAAAACATTATATGCTTATCTGCTAGCTTCCGCAATCTGTATTATTTCTGTTCTTCTCGGAATCGAATTCCCGGTTTCCCTTCAGCCGTTTCATTGGATGATAATAATTTCAATATATGTTTTGATCGCTTCCGGAACACCGGTATGGGTAATTCTTCAACCTCGCGATTTTATTAACGTACAAATTCTGTATGGCGGAATTATTTTAATGGCAATCTCTTTATTGTTTGTGGGGTTCGGCGGCGCAGTTGTCTCACTTCCAAGTTTTAATTTTGCAGAAGGAGCACAAAATCTTGGTATGATCTGGCCAATGATGTTTATAACAATTGCCTGCGGTGCCATATCCGGATTCCATTCTCTTGTAGGAGGCGGAACAACTTGCAAACAGCTTACAAACGAAACCGATGCACGCAAAGTTAGTTTTAATGCTATGCTTTTGGAATCGCTGCTTGCTATTTGTGTCCTTCTTGCAATAGGTGTTGGGCTAAGTTTTGTAGATTATAAATCCATAGTTTGGCCGGCGGATCCGTTGGTTAAATCAAATCCAATTTTAGGATTTTCTTTAGCTGCAGGAAATTTATTTCATCAAGGCTTGGGAATACCAATTTCTCTAGGTACGGTTTTCGGAATTTTGCTTGTTGAGGGGTTTGTAATTACGACTTTGGATGCAGCGGTAAGATTGAATAGATATTTATTTGAGGAGTTGTGGGTAATTCTTTTTAAGAATCCAAAACCATTTTTAAGAAATTACTGGTTCAATTCTTTATTGACTGTAATTCTCATGTTTGTTCTTGCTTACTCAAATGCGTTTTCTGTTCTTTGGCCGATTTTTGGAACCGC
>JAKAMS010000387.1 GCA_021812745.1 Bacteroidota bacterium
CAATCAACGTTCCTTCAACTACGCTGTCACCGAGTTTAACAACCGGTTTAGCCGCCGCACCAATATGTTGTTTCAGCATGATCTTAACTTGCGAAACATCCGGCGATTTTTTTACGAACGGCGTATGAGAATCATATTTTAGAACATCAATTCGTTTCATCAATTGTTTCAGCGGAACGCGCCTTCCCTCTTTAATGGGATGTACTTTGACCGGTTTTTGCTGTTCGTATCTTGTTCCTAATTTTTTATTTTCAATTTTACCTTGATCGCAAGCTTCGCGCGGATATAAATCTTCCGGGCATGAGTAAAGAGAACACAATCCGCAAGAACAACAAAGATCTGCATATTGATTCCACACTGCATTTCCTGTTGTTGTGAATCCGAGTGATCTCATTACTTTATGCGGCTGAACATCATAACCTAAAAGGTATCGTGGACAAAATTCTGTACAATAGCTGCATTGATCGCATGCTGATTTTCCGATTCTATTTTTGTCTTCGATTGGTCTCTTAGTTCTATTTACCAGATAATGATCGGCTGGAAGAACAATAATTCCAGCTGTGGTTTTTGTTACAACTTCTGTTAAATCGGAAGTAAGCTTACCCATCAATATACCGCTTACAAAAACTCCATACTCTGTTACAGTAGCTCCGCCTGCGTGATCAAGCAGTTCTTTTAAGCTTGTTCCTATAGGAACGAAAAACGAAGAAGGATTTTTAACAGATCCGGTTACACAAACAAACTTCTGTGTAACAGGTTTGTCTTCAACGGCACGTGAGATATTATAAAAAGTTTCGACGTTGTTCACAACACAACCAACATCAAGCGGCAAACCGTATGGAGGGATTAATCTTTTTGTCGCAGCATAAACTAATTCATATTCATCGCCGCTTGGATAAAAATCCCCAAGAAGACAAGTTTCAATCTTTCCATTGGAATAATTTTTTTCAACCGCTTCGATTGCAGCACCATTTTTTGCTTTGATGCCAAAGTAAGATTTCTTTGCGGAAGTTTCTTTGGTCATCAATTCTACAGCTTTAACAATTTCGGGTGCAAAATTTTTCATTAATTCAAAGTCTTTGTGAATCAGAGGTTCACACTCTGCGCCATTGACTAAAACAAATTCAACTTTAGATTTAGCTTTAATATGTGTGGGAAACCCGGCTCCGCCGGCACCAACTACGCCAGCATCAAATATTTTTTGAACGAGATCCATATTATCCGTTTCGTTTTATAACAACAATTGTTTTATCATCTTGATATTGACTTTCATTGGTGCTGAACTTGATGACATCTTCAAGAATAGAAGCTGCAATTTCTTTGGGCGATAAATTAACACTATCCAAAATAATATGCCCCAATTTTTCTTCTCCGTAAAATTCAAATTTATCGTTTGCGGCTTCAACTAAACCGTCCGAATAGATTACTAAAACATCGCCAGGATGAAAATTGATGCTATCGGTCTCAAATTTTGCGTTTGGAGTGGGTCCCAGTAACGGTCCAGTTGAATCGAGCAAAATAATATCATTAAACTTCTTCCTAAAAAACATTGGCGGATTTTGACCGGCATTTGCGTAAAGGAATAACCCTTTCTTATCGTTGGAAAGCTCTCCGTAGAATAGAGAAGCAAATTTATCATCGCTGAAAATTTTATTTACAAGTTGGTTCATACGCGACATCATTAAAGAAATCTTAACTTGAAAAGTGCTAGCCATTCTCATCGCACCGGAAATGTACATTGCTTCTGCAGCTGCACCCAATCCTTTTGATGCTGCATCTCCCATTAAAATGCCAAGCCGCTCTTCTCCATCGCCAAGTTTCAAGTAGTCATAAAAATCTCCGCCTACAATTTGTGCCGGCAATGTTACGCCAAAAATATCGTAAGAATTAAAATGGTATTGATGTTCCGGCAGAATACTTCTTTGAATCTCCCTCGCTTTATCAATATCTGCAATGAGATTCTTTCTTGATTGTTGGAGGTATCTTTCATTTAGTTTAGATGTTAAAACAGTTGCAACAATGTTGAGTGTATCGCGCAAATCATCGCCAATCATATCGCTGTTAACTGCAAGCAGATATTCATAATATTTTTTATCGCCTAGCTTAATTTTTCTGCCTACTCCGCTTGCAGAGTAATTAACAATTCCTTTCTTGATGAGTGTTTTATCTGTCTCAGTTGCTAATATTGTTCTTTCATATGAGATTCTGTCGAAGAAGGGATAATTTTTAATGTCAAGTGCATAACCTTCTGCAATTTTGGAAACTTTACCGGTTTGGAAAGATAAATTATACGTTTTCTTCCGGGGATTAAATTTCCAGATTCGCCCTCCGGTAAGTTTAATCTCTTCATTATTTATGATTTGTTTTACAATATCTGCAAGAAGTTCTTCGTCTGAACTAAATTTTCTTGAGGATACGGTCTCAATCGTTCTGTAAAGTTTCTTCTGATCCATCTAAATATTTATTCCGAATAATAGTTTATGATTTTCTGAATTACATCTTTACATACTAGATTAAATTCGTTCGATGTAAAGGAATTCATAATACTGTTGAATGTCGGTCGGTAAACACCTTTTGCAACGTAGCCGCCGCCTTCAAACACACCTATTTTGTCTTTGTATTTATCTTCAGGCGGTGTTGGAATTGGTGTTCCGGGTTCAATTAAATTTTTCCATTTACTGTCAAAATTAACCAGTGTGGTTAAGTTTGGTTCCCATGGTTCAACATCGGTTGGATACATATCTTGATAAGTGTTATCATTTCCGTATTCGTCTGCAAGTCCGGCAAGTCCATGCGCGAATTCGTGAACAAAAACTTGTTTGGCTGCTTTATTATCAACGCAAGTCATTGAATAAAAATTATAAATAGCGCCTCCGCCATATTTAGAAGTGTTAACCATGATGAAAATTTGGTCATAAGGAGCGTTTGCTGCAACATCGCGCACTGTCTGATAATCTGTAGTCATTAAGTAACGTTCGCTATCAAAAGTATAGAAACTGGAATTGATCAATGTCTGTTTCCAAATATTTTTTGCGGGAATATCCGTACCGGATTCGTTTGACGGCGCTTCAATTCCCCAAATATTTATTTTGTCTTTATTTTCTTTATAAGGAGAATAATCGAACAAGTATCCGGCAAATCTTTCACAATCTTTATGAAATTTTTCCATCTCTGCTTTAGTATATCCTTCCGGAATAAATACAATATCTAGTTTAGATGACGGATCGCCGGAGTAATG
>JAKAMS010000388.1 GCA_021812745.1 Bacteroidota bacterium
CGGAATTATTTGTTTTGATTGCGAGGGTGAGCCGGTGAAGATCATAATTAAAAATTTCTTTTAGTAAAAAAATGCCGCCTTCTTCGTTTCCAAGAATAATTTCAGTCAATGCGCAATAAATTTTTGCAGTGTTCCCTTGCGGTTTAATGCCAATCGCTTCTCTAAAGGCAAGATTTGCTTTTTCATTATCATTCTCTTTTAAGTGAACAAATCCGGTATAAAGAATTAAAATATATTTTAGCTCCGCTTTCGCCTGATCATTCAACCGAATTGTATTCATAAGTCCCAATGTAGTTGAGAGTATTTCCAACGCTCTAACAGGATTGTAAAATGTACTTTGGTATGTATGAATAATTGCCTTAATGATTTGATTGAAAAAGTTATGTTTATTGATATCGCGTTCGATGAAGTTGATTGTCAGTGTGGCGTAATAATCTTTTTCGCTTTTTAATTTTGTTGTAACCCATCTGGAGTAATTTTCTTTAATTGATTTATGCAACTCAATATAAGAACCCTTCACAAGATTGAATTTCATAAACTCTTCAATCTGATTTAGCAATGAGGATTCATAAATCCAGAAGACAGGTGCTTCTGCAAATGGAATGAAAATTTCTTTAACTTCTGCCGGCAAGTCGAGAGAGAAAAACCTGATGCTCTCTTTAACACCGTTAATGTAGTCGTAATCGTTTTTGATATTAATTTGAAAATGCTCTTTGGCGAGGTGAAAGAATTTGGAATAATTCACTTCGTTGCCCAAACCAGATTGGTTATATTTTTCCAATACCGATTGCATAATTTAATTGCTCGCGGGGAAGCTGATTGATATTTCAGTTCCCTTATTTTTTTCACTTACAATTTCAAATTTGCCACCCATTAGTTTTGTCAATTTATACGCTATCGTCAATCCAAGTCCGGCGCCTTCAAATGGACGGGTATATCCTTCCACTTCCTGAGTAAAAGGTTTCAGAATTCTTTCAATATGCGATTGATCAATACCGACTCCTGTATCGGTAACAACAATTTCAATTCTATCGCCAAAATTTTTTGTGCTTAGATGAACGCTTCCGCGGGTAGTATATTTTATAGCGTTATCCACAAGTGAGTGAATTATCTTTTCCAGTTTCACCCAGTCAACTTCAATAACACAATCTTCCTCGTCAACATCTAAGATAAATTCAATGCCTTTTTTGGCAGTATCATTAAGCATTTTATGATATACATTTCTGATAACCTGGTTACAGTTCAAATCCACTTTATCTAACTCAACCTCTCCCGCTTCAAGTTGAGAAACCTCTACAATGTTGGTGAACAAATTAAGACCGCGTCCAAGGACTTCTTTCATTGAGTCCATCAAATCGCGCAGCATCTCTATATCTCCGGTTTCTATGCTCTCGTCAATTATCTCCGAAAATCCCA
The DNA here is from genome assembly GCA_021812745.1 of Bacteroidota bacterium. Next base: position 1,417 of record JAKAMS010000388.1, read on the forward strand.
CGACGGCATTAAACGGAGTACGAATTTCGTGCGACATGTTTGCAAGAAAATCGGACTTCATCTGATTAAGCAGCATTTCTTTGCGGTATGCTCTCTTCAATTGTTCTTGATAGAGAACTTCATCCGTAATGTCTTTCATGGTTATAATATAAATCGTTGAATTTCGTTCGGGCTCAGTTATGCTGTTAACTTTGCAAGAGTAATCCCGCCTATCGGAATTTTTATAATTGAATTCATAAAACGGAAGGTTGGAATTTGAAAGATGCTTCATTGATTGATATATTTTATTAACCAAATCACCGGGAATAAAATCATCAATTTTTAAAGAATAGATTTTATTTTTATCTACTCTAAAAATGCGGCAGAAATTATCGTTTGCGTTTTCGAACAAAGCCGCCGACCCCAGGTGTTCTACTATCAACAACAGATCGGAAATATTATTTATGATTAATCTTTGTTTCCGTTCGGAGTGCTCTATTGCTTTAGTTTGATTTATATGTTCGGTTAGATTATTCGCAATAAAAATAAAACTCTGCTGAAGTTCGTCATTAGACAATACAGGATTTAGAGTGAATTCCCAAAACGAAACCGGAACCCTGGTTAAAAAGGGAATTACTTTCTTCCATGGCGAAAAAGTTCCGAGTGAGTATTCAAGATTTGCAATTTCGCTATGATCAAGAATATCCGCCAAAACTTCAGCCAAATTTTTATTATAGATACTTTCAATTTCTCTTAAAAGCAGAACTTCAAAAGAGCGAGTTGCGTAAGTTATTTTACCGCCCGCATCCAGAATAATTATAGGAACATTTCCATGATCGAGCGCATTATGAAGCGAGTTAATTTTATTCTCAAGTTTTTTGCGCTGCGCTAAAGATTCAATTGTCAACACATAATAGAGACCGGAGGAGATGATAACTCTTTCTATACTAACGGAATAATTTTTAGTAAGTTGATTATTATCCGAAGAGAGATTTATTTCTAGCGAAATATTTTTATACCGGCTCTCGCTGAAACCTCTTAAAAAGTAGATGAATTCGGGGTTGGAATTCATTTTTGATATATCGTCATGAACATCGAGAGCAAATGTTTTTCTGAACGCGTCATTGCAGTATGCAATATTCATTTTCTGATCAACGATCACCAATGGATTATTGTTTGGCAACTCTGTATAATTTCTAAAATCTATTTCAGTATTTGCCACTGGATATTTTGAGTAATTTGAATTTGCCATAACCTAAGTCTTATTTACCTGCAATAATTTCAGCTCTAACATACGTTTGCCAACAACATCCTCATGTTTAAAACTAATTTTTAATGAAAGATATTTTTCCAAAAAATTAATGAGCCCTTTATTTATATAGTTAAACTCCGTTTGCAACGCGTTTTCCATTTCCACAAAAAGTTTTTGTACTTCGTAATTATTCGAAGAAACTTCCGTTTTAAAACCAAATGAAGATAAAATTGAACCGAAGAAACTTTTTAATTCCGGCAGATGCAGTTTGACCTGAATGCTTTCTGCGCCTTCTAAATTTAAGGGAGATGAAATTTCAACATTCATATTAACTACGCTGGTATATGAGATAACAGAATAATTGATTTCATAATCAATCCTTTGAAGCTGAGCTATTTCGCCGGGAATGATAGCCGTTGAAAAATCGAAATCATCAAAAGAAAAAACAATGCGCAATTTCTCCTTTTCGTTTTGAATTTTTTTGAGTTTCCAACCGATGCCGGATAGAAAAGATGTGGCAGGTGAGAGCGAAATTGAATCGTTGCTCACTGCATGGTAACTACTTATGTAGCTAGATACAGCCGATTGCC
>JAKAMS010000389.1 GCA_021812745.1 Bacteroidota bacterium
TTGTATTCAAGAGTAAATCAGACATTTATAAACAAAGTTGAAAATATGCCGGAGGTAATTCTTAAAACATCCGGCTCCGGAGAAAGGGAAGAAACATATAAAAACTTGTCATCACGGCTTACAATAGACAAGGTAAATAACTGGAATAAATTTGACGGAATTCTAATCAACATGATTACCGGTTTTGATATTACTCTCGATCAACTAAAAACAATTCGGAAAGATTTCAGAGGAACAATCTATTTTGATATTCATACGCTTTCGCGCGGAGTGGATACGAATATGAATCGGATATTCCGGCCGGTCCCCCATATCAAAGAATGGCTGGCTAACATAGATATTCTTCAGTGCAACGAGAACGAACTCAAAACAATTGTTCAAGACAAAGATGAATTTTATTGTGCAAAAGAGATTCTCCAATTTGGACCACAAATAATCATTGTTACAAAAGGAGAGAAAGGCGCACAAGCTTATTCTCTTGAGAATGGAGAAATTAAATCGTTCTTTCTTAATGCCGAGCGTGTTGATGCGGTTAATAAAGTCGGATGTGGTGATATCTTTGGGGCGGTCTTCTTTTATTCATATATTTCTACAAGAGATGTCAACAATTCTCTTAGGTTAGCGAATAAAGCGGGAGCCAATGCTGCCGCTACAAAAAATTTAACAAATAAAAGAGAAATCAAACTGAATGATTAGCGGTGATATAATAAAAAAGAGAATTTTGATTATCGGATCTAATGGAATGTTAGGGCAGCGGCTGGTAGATTTTTTTCGCAACAACGATAAAGTTGAACTCCTTTGCGCTTCGGTAGAAAATGATTCTCTCGTTCCTGAGGTTAATTATAAGCAATTGGATATAACGCAAAAAAATAAAGTTCGTGAAATCATACTTGAGTTCTTTCCGGATTTTGTGATTAACACCGCCGCTTATACAAACGTGGATAAATCTGAAATTGAAAAAGAAATTGCATGGAAAATTAATGTTAACGGTCCCGAATATATTGCACACTATTGCAATACTATTGATGCACATTTAATTCATATCTCTACAGATTATATTTATGATGGTAAAGAGGGTCCGTATTCCGAAGAAGACAAACCATGCCCAATTGGCTATTATGGAAGGACAAAACTTGCAAGTGAAAATTCTATACGAACAAGCGGTACGCACTTTACAATTTTACGCACAAATATTTTATATGGTCCGGCTAAATATGGACGCGCGGATTTTGTGAAATGGGTAATAACTTCGCTGCGCTCTAATCAAATAATTCGGATAGTTACCGATCAAATTGGCAACCCAACGTATATTGATAATATAGTATCTGCCATCAATAAGGTTATTGAGTTAAAGAAAGAGGGGATCTATAATATTGGCGGTATTGAAATGCTATCAAGATTTGATTTCACCCTGCGCATTGCAAAATATTTTAGCCTAGATGAATCGTTAATCCATCCTATCTTTACTAAGGATTTGAAACAACAGGCAGCACGCCCTCTTAAATCGGGACTCATAACACTAAAGGCAGAAACAGAGTTAGGTTATAAGCCGTATTCAATAGAGACTAGTTTTGAACTGATGAAGAAAGAACTAAATCTATAATAAATGAATTCTTTCATTGACAATTTGATCTATAATTATAGAGTTTATACTTATTTAACAAACCATTTGACAAGAAACCAAAAGTTGTAATCATGCCGTCTCTTCTCGATGCAGAGAAAGCTACACAAATTCGTTATAGTATAAGAGCAACCGGTGTATCTCGTGATGGATTTGTATTGCTTGCTGAAGTATGGGGAGATACTCAACTAAATGCTATCGGCGGATTCTGGTTAGCTCATACCGAAGACTAATTTTTTAACAGATTTTGTAAAAAGGCTGTTACTTTTTTTGAAAGGTAACAGCTTTTTTATTTTTATAGTCTTTTCTTTCTACCCGTTGATAACTTATACTATAAACCATAGTGAAAAAGTTTTGCTTCATACAAGTTTCTTTTCGGAAATTTAGTTATTCTGTCTTAGATTGCGGCTACGAAATTTGAAATTGTTTTTCTCAAACCCATCATCCTCCGGAGGTTGGTATGCTTTCACAGCTACTCAAACCCGAAATAACAGATTTAATTCAAAATAGACAGTTTACCGCACTCAAGGAAATTTTAGTGGATTGGACGCCTATTGATATAGCTGATCTTTTCCTATCATTACCTGAGAACGAACAAGCAATATTTTTCCGTCTTCTCCCCACAGATCTAGCGGCGGATGTGTTTGAATATTTTGATGTTGATGCACAATTAAGTCTGATTCAACTTCTTAGTAAAGAAGATATCTCTTCAATTCTCAACGAAATGGCGGATGATGATAGAACCGCGCTATTTGAAGAAGTGCCGCCAAACGTAGTTAAACAGATGCTTACATATTTATCTCCGGAACAAAGAAAAATTTCGCTGCAACTTCTCGGCTATCCAGAAAATAGCATCGGCCGTTTAATGACACCCGATTACATTGCTGCACAACAACATTGGACAGTGCAAGAGACGCTTAATTACATCCGGACGTATGGAAAAAATAGTGAGACTTTGAATGTGGTTTACGTTGTAAATGAAAAAGGTATTTTGATTGACGATATTACAATCCGCGAATTTCTCTTATCTCCGCTTGATGATAAAGTGAGCGATTTAATGGATTATAGTTTTGTCGCGTTAAAAGTGAATGATGATCAAGAATCAGCAGTAGAAATTTTCAAAAAATATGATAGAATCGCTTTACCGGTTACAGATACAAGCGGTGTGCTTGTTGGAATTGTAACCATTGACGATGTCTTGGATATTGCTGAAGAAGAAGCTACAGAAGATATTCAAAAAATCGCGGCGGTTGAAGCTTTGGACGAGCCGTATCCGGATATCTCGATTTTCAATATGATAAAAAAACGCGCGGGTTGGTTAAGCGTGCTATTCGTTGGTGAATTACTAACTGCTTCGGCAATGTCTCATTACGAAGATGAAATTCAAAGAGCTGTTCAACTAGCATTATTTATTCCTTTGATAATATCGAGCGGGGGCAATTCCGGATCGCAGGCAGCGTCTTTAGTAATTCGTTCATTAGCTTTGAAAGAAATTTCGATGAAGAATTGGTTCTTTGTATTCAAAAGAGAAATTTTTACAGGATTAGTTCTTGGAATAATTTTAGCGCTTTTAGGACTCTTAAGAATAACCATTTGGCAGGCTGCC
>JAKAMS010000390.1 GCA_021812745.1 Bacteroidota bacterium
AAACGCTACGCCAAGTATATTCTGAAAGAATAAAGGCAAGCCGCCCGTAAGTAAATATCTAATTATTGGAATGCGCAGTTCTAGATTAACTAATCCATATTTAGAACCAATGCGTTCGGCGTAATCGAATCCTCTTAATGGAAGTGCCGGACTTAAGAAAGCGTAATCATTTGCATTGGATATAGGAATGCCGCCTGTAGAGAATGTGCGGTTGATCCAATTTTCTGTTCCGCCTATAAAAAATCTTTGCGGTGTTGCTCCTGCAGATAAACCGCCTGAAACTCTAAACACAAATCCGTTATCATAAAAGAAACGGAAGTAATTTCTGTAATCGAAAGTTGCTGAATAAAAACTTTGAGACTTTCTAACAAATCCGGGATCTCCAAAAAGAGTTAGCGAATAACGGGTTCCCTCAATAGGAGAAGTGTACCCCCACAAAACATTATCCTGAACAAAACTCATTGAAGGAAGAGTATAAGTATTGTGATCGGATGGAACAGAAAGATTATCCAGATTATCTGCGCTGACGCTTAGGACACTAAAACCAAAATCTAAACGGTGGAAGCGGTCAAGCGGATAACTTGCCGATCCAATTAACCCAAAATTTGTAAAGCGGTACAATTCCGATCCTAATAAACCATCTTTGTATAAAAACCGTGCCGTGTGAAAAGCTTGTATGCCGAGATCAAGACGCTCTTTTAAATAGTAATATGCCAAACCGTAATCGCTATTCTTAATATCAACTTGCAGACTTGTTTGACCAATCAAACGATGATTACCAAGAACATCGCTAAAAGAAAGAATTGTAGTTCCGAGCAATCCATAAAAAGTACTATAACCGGCGTTAGCATAAACTAAATCCGGAGAAAAATTGATTTTATATTTATTGACAAGAAAATTTCCGTTCTTATCAAGTTCTTCTTTGAATAATTGATTCCGTTTTTCAATACGCGCGCTATCGCTTTCAGTTTTGTCGCTGGCAAAAACAAATTTTCTGTAAGCGTTATTAACAGAATCATCAGCTGTTTTTTTATCGCTAATATATTGCCCAACAAAAATCTTTGGCTGAGTTTTAGCTGAAGCAGAATCAACTTTTGCCAATTCACTAACATGTGTTGAATCTTTGGGGGAAGTTATATGAACAACAGGACTTTCAGATAATTTATTTTTTGATTTAACTAGACCTGCCATGTATTTAGTTAATTTGAGAGAATCAGCATCCGCTTTCATATCGAAAGGATTATTGAGAAGGAAAATATTATAACCTAGATTATATAAAGCAGTGAAGACCAATTTTTTGCCGTCGTACGTAAGTGAAAGCTGACCGAGATCGCTTTGTGAATTAGTAATTGGCACAGCTTTATAATCAAGAGAAGACTTAACAGAATCCTGCTCCGAAGTCTTAATCTTTTTCTTATAGATGTTGTTTATTCCATTGCGATCGGAGACAAAAAGAATTTCTTTTCCGTCTGCAGAAACTGCGGCATATTTTTCATCACTCAAATCCCAGTCGGTTATGCGGTCAATTTTTTTATCAGCCAGATCAATTGAATATAGATCGTACTGTTTGTAATTGTGTTTGTACATATCAAAATCTACAGTCGGAACAGTTTGCGTTAAATCGTTGCCGCGGTCGGATGAAAAAATTATTCTTTTACCGTCCGGAGTCCAAACAGGTTCGGCATCGCTGTAAATATCATTTGTTACATTTGTAACCAGCTTAGTTGTAAAATCGTAAACATAAATATCGGATTGGGTTGCGTTCTGCCCTACAAATGCTAATTTATTTCCATCTCTTGACCAATTCATAGATTCAATTCCACTCAGCTTGAAAGGAAGTTCGTAACTCTTTTCTGTTTCAGCATCAATAATAGTTATAACATCATAACCGCCGTTTGTTGATGAGAGAGCAAGGTGTTTATTATCCGGAGACCAAGTTAACGAGGGATGCAGCACAGTTAATTCTTCAAAGTCTGTTGTCCAACCGCTTTCAACAATTTTTTTCAAAACTTTTCCGTCTTGTGCGTTCATGATATAAACATTGAGATAAATATCGCGGTCGGAGATAAACGCAATTTTATCTCCTTGAGGAGAGATAGCCGGGCTTGTGTTATAAAAGCCGCCAATCTTTTTATTATCAGTTAACCGTTTGGATAATTCATCGGGGTCTTGAGTGGTAGCAACATCGGGCCAAAATTCTTTTTTCAGACTTTTCTTCCAGCGCTCATTTAATTCTTCAATATTAATTCCAATGGCAGATTTCAAAGCAGATTCTAAAGAGCCGGTACTTTGAACGCTATTGATTATTTCGCCAACTTTTTGCCGTCCGTAATTATCCGCTATGTATCTAAAAACAGATTGCCCGCCGCGGTAAGCCAGATATCCATCAAGCTGATTAATATCGGGGAGTGTTTCACTAATAATTGAATTACGAATGAACATATCGGTATTTGTTTCCCATCCTTGCGAAAGATATTCGGCGGTTCCTTCCATAAACCATGTTGGTAACTGCAGAGAAATTCCCTTGGCAATTATGTTTTGTACAGTTCCGCCAAAATACATATCGCGCATAACCGCATGAACAAGCTCGTGCGCAATTACATGTTGAAATTTTTTGTATGAACCTTCAAAGGGAAATACAACACGGTTCTTGAATGGTTCTGTAAAACCGCCTGTACCTTTGCCTGTGTATTCATCCGTAACATTTGTCTCTTGGAAGTCATTGTGTGAATTGTAAACAATAAGAGTTACTCTATTGTTGAGCTGATAATTAATGTCTTTTTGAATATGGTTAAGAGCGTCTTCGGAAGCAGCGGCAGTGAACTCTGCAATTTTTTCTGCGCCTTTAGAAAAATAAATATCGAAATGCCGGGTTTGAATATAGAACCAATCGAAATCTTTATAGTTTACTTTATTTTGTCCAAACTGTGCTTGGGAAACAGAAGTTAAAATAAAACTCAGTGCGATTGCAAAATAAATTCTTTTCATCAACTACCGCCTTTTTGATAAATTAATCTTCTAATAGAATGAAATCAATTTCACGCTTCTCTTCATCAACACGAACCAGCTTAACATTTACTTTATCACCAAGACGAATTCTTCTTCCCGTTCTTTTACCATTAATAGCATAATTCTTTTCGTCATAGACATAAAAATCATCATGCATATCACGCAGTTTAATCAATCCCTCGGAAAGAGTCT
>JAKAMS010000391.1 GCA_021812745.1 Bacteroidota bacterium
GAAGAACCGGAGCCGCGGTTTTTCTCATTCAATAATCCCTTCGGTGCGTGCCCGGTTTGCCAGGGCTTCGGCAAAACGATGGGATATGAAATGGATCTAATCGTTCCAAATCCAAAATTGAGTTTGATGGAAGGCGCAGTTGCACCTTGGCGCACCGTGAAGAACAGTAAATATCTCCGGGACCTAATTCGTAACAACGATAACAGAATTCCTTTGAACATTCCATTCAAGGATTTAACTGACGAGCAATTAACTTTGTTAAAAGAAGGATTCAAAGGATTTGCGGGAATAGACGGCTTCTTCAAACATCTTGAAGAAAAAACTTATAAGATGGGAATCAGAATTTTACTGAGCAAATACCGCGGTTATACAACTTGCGCCGCATGCCGGGGTTCTCGTCTGCGCCGTGAAGCATTACAAGTTATGATTGATGAAAAATCAATACACGATATTGTTCAAATGTCTATTGAGCGGGCGCAGATTTTTTTCAAACTCTTATCTCTTACCGATTACGAAAAAGCAATTGCACAAAGAATTTTTGATGAGATAGTAAAACGACTCGCTTTTCTGAATGATGTTGGTCTTGGATATTTATCGCTCGACCGTTTAAGCAGCACACTTTCCGGCGGAGAGACACAGCGAATAAATCTTGCAACTTCTCTCGGCTCTGCATTGATGGGAACCCTTTATGTATTGGATGAACCGTCAATTGGTTTGCATCCGCGCGATAATGCCAAATTGATTAACATATTAAAATCTCTGCGCGATCTTGGCAACACTGTTTTAGTTGTTGAGCACGATAAAGATATGATGCACGAATCGGATCTGATCTTTGATATGGGTCCGCGCGCGGGAATTCACGGCGGAGAAATTGTTGCATTCGGAACCTGCGATGAAATAATGGCAGATGAAAAATCACTCACCGGGAAATATCTTTCAGGCGCTTTACAAATTCCTATCCCGGAAAACCGGAACCTACGTGAAACGGAATCAATTAAAATTATCGGCGCGAGAGAGAACAATCTAAAAAATATTAATGCCGAGTTCCCTCTTAAAAAATTTGTTGTAGTAACAGGCGTAAGCGGTTCGGGCAAATCAACTTTAGTTCATGATATTCTCTACAGCGGCATCATAAAAATCAACGGCGGAAATCCCCGTAAACTTGGTAAGTATGATTCGATTGAAGGTTCGCGCTACATAGATGAGATAGAAATTGTTGACCAATCTCCAATCGGAAAGTCTCCCCGTTCGAATCCGATCAGTTATGTGAAAGGATATGAAACGATACGCGAACTTTTTGCAAATACACCGCAAGCGCGTTCACGAGGTTACAAACCGGGTTACTTTTCGTTCAACGTTCCCGGAGGAAGATGCGAAACTTGCCAGGGCGAAGGTTATATAACTATTGAAATGCAGTTTCTTGCCGATCTCTATCTTGAATGCGATGATTGCAAAAGCACTCGTTTCAAAAAAGAAGTTAGAGAAATTACATACCGCGGTAAAAATATTGTAGATGTTTTAAATATGACCGTTGATGAAGCAATCGAATTTTTTGTGAATAATAACAAAATAGTTTCGGTTCTTCAGGTTCTTTCCGATGTTGGATTGGGTTATATCAAACTCGGTCAGCCCTCTACAACATTATCTGGCGGCGAGGCACAGCGTGTTAAACTTGCATTGCATCTTTCCCAGCAGAAGAAAAATCAACATACACTTTTTATTTTTGATGAACCAACAACCGGTCTTCATTTTGATGATATCGGTAAACTTCTAAAATGTTTTCAGATGCTGATTGAAAATAAAAATTCAGTTGTTATCATAGAACACAATTTAGATATAATTAAGTGTGCCGATTATGTGATTGATCTCGGACCCGAAGCAGGAGATAAAGGCGGCGAGATTGTTGCCGTTGGAACTCCAGAAGAAATTGCAGCAAATGAAAAATCGCATACGGGTAGATTTTTAAAAAGTTATTTATCAATTCACTAAGACGATAATAGGTAACTTATGGCAAAACATTGGCTGATAAAATCAGAGCCTGATGTTTTCTCTATAGACGATCTTGCGAAAAGCAAAACAACACATTGGGACGGAGTACGAAACTACCAAGCGCGTAATTTTATTCGCGACGAAATAAAAATTGGCGACAAAGTAATTTTTTATCACAGCAATGCAGAACCTCCGGCGGCAGTTGGAATTTGCGAAATTATAAAGGAAGCGTATCCGGATTTTTCAGCATTCGACCCCGAAGATTCTCATTACGATCCTAAAAGCAAAAAAGATTCTCCAACCTGGTTCATGTTTAATGTAAAATTCGTTAAGAAATTTTCCAGACCTGTATCAATCACAGAGATTAAAGCAAATAAAAAATTACAGAAGATGAGTCTCGTTCAGCGTGGCAACCGTTTATCTGTAATGCCGATAACTAAAGATGAATTCGATGAAATAGTTAGAATGGGTAATTAATCTGTCACATCAAACAAATAATATTCACTCCAAAAGAATCAGAATCCTAAAAGAAGGAGTTAGTAAAAACGGTCCTGTAATTTATTGGATGCAGCGTGATCAGCGTGTGCATGATAACTGGGCATTGTTGTATGCTCAACAAATTGCACTTGAAAAGAAAGTCCCTCTTTATGTGGTTTTTAACTTAGTCCCAAATTTTCTCCAAGCAACAATTCGCCAATATGGTTTTATGCTGAAAGGGCTTGAAGAAGTTGAACATGAACTGAAGCGATTCAATATTTCATTCTTACTTTTAAGCGGAAATCCTGAGATAGAAATTCCAAAATTTGTTTGCGAATCTGATTCTTCATCATTGGTTGCAGATTTCAATCCGCTAAAAATTGTCCGCCAATGGAAAAAATCTGTCGCTTATAAAATTGAAATCCCTTTCTGTGAGGTTGATACACACAATATTGTTCCATGTTTAGCTGCATCGGACAAGCTGGAATTCGCGGCTTATACCATACGACCAAAGATTCAAAGATTATTGCCGGAATTTATGGACGAGTTCCCTTCTGTAAAGAAAATGAAACATCAAGATCTCGCTAATGAAAAAATTGATTGGCGGGAAATTAGAGACTCACTTCAAATAGATTTTGATGTGCATGAAGTTGATTGGATCACCCCCGGAGAGAATTCTGCTCAAACTGCTTTAGAAAATTTTATTAAGAATAAACTGATGAATTATAGTGAGA
>JAKAMS010000026.1 GCA_021812745.1 Bacteroidota bacterium
GCAACACGTAATTTAACCCGCTTGAAATCATCAATTGTAATCTCTTCAATTACTTCTTTTGGAGTTTCATCACTTTGCGGAAGTTTGTTTACTTGTTCTTCTATCATTTTGTCTTCAATCTTTGTGAATAGAATTTCCGGTTCGTTAAGTTTATGCCCTTCTTGCAAATTTTGATTACCGCATTTTTCCCATGTAGTAGGTCTTACATTTAACATTTTGAAAATTTTAACGCTGGAAAATGGAATCACCGGTTCAAATACTTCCGCAAGTATGTAGATTGTATTCAAACAGATATTGATTGTGGTTGCACATTGTTCTTTATTTTTTTTCGAACTTATCCACGGTTCTGAATCGTTAAAATATTTATTTCCAGCACGCGCAAGATTCATCATTTCAAAAACAGCATCTTTAATTTTATACCGCTCCAAAAGTTCTGCAATTTTCAGCGGTTGTGCTTTCAAGTATTCAAGCATATCAGAATCAATCTTCTCAAGTTTTCCCAGAGCCGGAACTTTCCCTTCAAAATGCTTGTGCGCAAAAGTGAGAGTACGGTTTACAAAATTACCAAGTATGTCTGCAAGCTCACCGTTAGTACGTCCTTGAAACTCTTTCCAGAAAAAGTCTGTGTCTTTATTTTCAGGCAGATTCGCTGCAAGAGTATAACGAAGCAGATCAGCGGGAAATAAATTTAGAAATTCATCTACGTCAATTCCCCATCCGCGCGATTTGGAAAACTTCTTCCCTTCAAAATTTAGAAATTCATTTGCAGGAACGTTCTGAGGCAAAACAAATTTATCTGCATTTGCATCGTTCCATGCCATAAGCATTGCCGGAAAAATAATTGTGTGAAAGACAACGTTATCTTTACCGATGAATGCAATGTATTTTGTCTTTTCATTCTGCCAGTAAGATTTCCACATTTCCGGTTCGCCTCGAAGATTCGATAATTCTTTTGTGGCTGAAATGTAACCGAGAACCGCTTCAAACCATACATATAAGACTTTGTTATTAACACCGTCGAGCGGAACTTTTACACCCCAATCAAGATCGCGTGTTACGGCACGGTCTTTTAGTCCGTCATTAAACCAGCTTTTACAATATTGGAGAACATTATCTTTCCAGCCGAACTTCTCATTCATCTCATCAACATATTTAACTAATCTTTCCTGGTATTTGCCCAAAGGGAAAAACCAATGGGAAGTTTCTTTCAAAATGGGAGTCTCACCGCTAATTTTACTTTTGGGATTTTTCAACTCTGCAGGATCATATAGTGAGCCGCATCTTTCACATTCATCGCTTCGCGCTTCTTCATTTCCGCAACGCGGGCATGTACCTTCAACATAACGGTCAGGTAAAAACATGTTTACTTTTTCATCAAAAAACTGCATTGATTTTTTTTCAACCAGTAATCCTTGATCGTGAAATGATTTGAAGAATTCCTGCGCGGTCTTATGATGAATTGGCAAACTTGTACGCGAATAGATATCGAAACTCATTCCAAATTTTTCAAATGCATCTTTATTGGCATTGTGGTAACGGTCAATAATTTCTTTGGGCGTTACTTTCTCTTTGTCAGCAGTGATTGTTATTGGTACACCATGTTCGTCTGAGCCGCAAATATAAAGGATGTCATCGCCCTTCAAGCGTTTGTAACGGACGTATATATCAGCAGGCAGATATGCACCGCTTAGATGTCCTAAATGAATATTACCGTTTGCATAAGGTAACGCTGAAGTAACAAGGATTTTCTCGTTAGACAAAATAAATCTCGCATATTGATTTTATTGAGCGTAAATATAAGAAAATTCGTAGAAAGGATTAAGCTATTGATAGTACCGTTTTGGAGCAAAATTTTGCTCATGCTCATAATCGTAATCTTGATCTCTAAGCAAAGAGCAAGATCACGATCAAGAGCAATATGACTAAATACATTTAACCTTCAAGACCTTTATACATGTCTTCTATCAAATCCTTGTACCGTTCTTCCACAACTTTCCGTTTGATTTTGAGTGAAGGTGTAAGTTCCCCCGTTTCGATTGTAAACGGTTTATCAAGAATGGCGAACTTGCGAACGCGTTCAAAGTTGGCAAGTTTCTTTTGGAAAATATCTAATTCTTTATCAAGCAGTTCATAAATTTGTTTCATTTCCACAAGTTCTTCGAGAGATTTGTACTGAATTCTGTTGGCATCGGCATATTCTTTCAACGCTTCATAATCCGGAACTATGAGTGCGCTCAAAAACATTCTGCGGTCGCCTATCAGAATAAATTGATCAATATATTTGCTTGCAAGAAACATATTTTCAATCGGAGTTGGTGCAATATATTTCCCTCCGGAGGTTTTAAACAAATGTTTTTTTCTATCAGTAATTATCAGAAATCCTTCGGCATCAAAAACTCCAATGTCTCCCGTGTAAAGCCAGCCGTCCTTAATTGTTTCTTCAGTTTCTTTTTTATTCTTGTAATAACCTTGCATAATGTTTGGACCGTAAGCAAGGATCTCTCCGTCTTTGGCAATTTTAATTTCTACTCCGGGCATTGTTTTACCGACTGTTCCGAATTTGTAATCGTTTAATCTGTTTGCGGCAATTACCGGTGATGATTCTGTTAGTCCATATCCCTCAATAATTAATATCCCCGCGGCTTCAAAGAACAATCCCAATTCCCTTGCAAGAGCAGCACCACCGGAGATAAAGAACCTTAACTTACCGCCAGTTTTTTCTCTCAATTTGTGAAAGACAAGTCTATCGGCAAGTTTATGCTTGAGCGATAAAAAGATTGGGATCGGATGCCCGGATTTTTTAGCAACTTGAAATTCTTTTCCGATCTCAATTGCCCAATTAAAAATTTTCTGTTTCTTTTCCGGTTGAGTTTCAACATTTCTTTTGATCTTGCTATACATCCGCTCGAATAAACGCGGTACCGCGGTTAAAATTGTCGGATGAATCTCTTCCATATTACTTGCAATTTTTTCAATACTTTCAGCATAAGCAATCATACCGCCGCAAGAGAATGCAGTGTAATAACCAGCCATCCTTTCAAAGATATGGCATAGCGGAAGAAAAGAAAGAAAGAGGTCTGTCTCGCCGATATCAAAAATTTCATGTGCGGCTTTAATGTTGGAACAAATATTTTTATGAGTAAGCATTACGCCTTTAGGTTCGCCGGTTGTGCCTGAAGTATAAATGATTGTACAGAGTTCATTTTCTCCGGTAAGTTTACAATTTTCAGAAAAATAACCGGAATGATCTTTTCCGAATTCCAATCCTTTGGATTGAATTTCTGAAAAAGTGAATACGTCTCTGTCAGTTCCCTTTTCTGTTTCATTCATTATGATTATAAATCGGAGACTCTTACAACTATTTTTGATCTTTAGAACTTTATTGAGTTGAAATTTATTGGAGACAATGATGCCTACAGATTCCGAATTGTTAAGACAAAACTCAATTGTTTCCGAAGTTGAAATTGGATAAAGAGGAACATCCGCTCCGCCCAAACCGAGAATTGCCATATCTGAGTAAACCCATTCCGGGCGGTTCTCTGCAATGATTGCAACTTTATCATTTCGCTTAACACCCATCGCAGCAAGTCCCAACGCAAAGTTTTCTGTTTCCTTGTACAGTTCATCATAGCGGATTTCTTTCCATTGATCGCCGGCTTTATATTTTAAAACAACCCTGTCTTTCCCCTTTGCAAAATCTTTAGTAATGATTTGAAAAAGCTGCGGAATGGTCTTGAAATCTTTATAGATAGCCATACAATTTTCCCTCAAAATTTTGATTCAAGATAAGGCGGTAAGCTAAAATATGCAAATGGTAGATTGATGGAAAAACATCCTATAAAAAGGTTTATTTAGCCCAGACTTCGCCGTCAACAACCGGAGTAACACATACAAGCGGTTTTTCCGGTACATTGAATTTTTCGAATATCTCTTCGAATAATTTATACTGCAAGCCTTGCGATTCAATCTTGGAAAATTTTTTATACGACATAAATTCGCCCCGTTTGTTTTGAGGCGCATTAAAATGATATGCAATAGAAAGATCTTCCTTGGCGTGTTCTTTAAGAAAGTTAATTTTTTCTTCGTCGCCGCCATCATGTTGATAAGCTTTGCATTTATAAGCGGTAACTATATCTTTATCAATTATCAGATATATATTTAAAATTGTCTCTGGCAATTTATTTCCTTTCTAATTTGTTTCTATTCTTTAATGCGAAATAAAATAAGAATGATGCGAATACGAACGCAAGTTTGCACAATAAACTTTCGACCGCCGTTAAAAATGTCGGGATTGCGATTGCAAGGATCATAGATGGAATAAATGTGAAAAGAAATCCAAAGAGAAATGTTCTTGTAAGAGATTTCTGAAGCGGATCGGTTTCCGCTCCCCATTTTTTATTCAGTATTATAATTGAAAAAATTATCGGCAGATAATAAAATATTCCATACAACTCGCCGAGGGGATAATGATAAGAAGCATATAACACCGTGCATTTTGTAACTGCAAATTGATCAAGCACAAATGGATAGTAAACTATGAAAAAAAGAGCCGGCACAAATACAAATTTACTTAAATGGGTTTCTCTTGCTGAAAACTTTAGAACTGTGTATAAGCAGAGAGGCGGTAAAAGAGTTATATCTAGAAATGCGAGGTAGATAAATATTTGTTTCTGCAGACCGATATTGCAAATCATAAATTCAATAAACTGATAGCCGAACAAAAGTGCAATTATTCCAATTATTAGTTTGTTTATTGAATTCTTTTCGGAAAAGACAAGAAGATTTATCAGATAAATAATTTCAATACATGCAAACAAAAGCGAAACTATGCCATCGTATTTATTCATCTTTTACTCACACAGTTAGTCATAAAATATTTCACTTACTATTCTTAAACCAGTCGCAATAGAGTTCCGGTCTTCTGTCTCTAAAAAACAATCTCTTAGCGTGAGAAGTTTTGCATTTATCTAGTTCAACGTCGCAATACAAAATTTCTTCCGTTCCTGATCCCGCGCGTGCAATAACATTTCCTTCCGGATCGCATACAAACGATTCGCCGGAGAAAGTTAAACATTCTTCTTTGCCAACGCGATTGCATAATGCAGTAAAATATCCGTTCTGAAAAGCCGCCACTCTCATTTCGGCTTCATACAATCCTTCCGGCCATTCGCCCTCTGCGCCTGCTTGAGGCACAAAGACAATCTCAGCACCATTTATTGCCTGTTCACGCATATATTCCGGGTAATGCCTGTCGTAACAGATTGCAACACCAATTTTCCCAAATTTAGTTTCATAAACCGGAGCGCCGTTATTACCGGGAGTGTAAAAATCTTTTTCGTGAAAGCATGGATAATCCGTAATGTGAATCATCCTTGTTGTGCCGAGAATTTTTCCGTCTGCATCAATTACCGGAGATGAATCATAAGTTCCGTTACCGTCTTTTTCATACAGATTTAGAATGATGACAACATTTAATTCTTTGGCTAGTTTAGAAAAAATATCTGTAGTTGTACCGGGAATTGATTCGGCAATTTCTAATGGTTTTGTTGAGGACGGCTTCTGAGGAAAGAATGGAATAAATGCCAGCTCCGAAAATGAAATTATCTTAGCACCGGAGGCAGCAGCATTTTTAACCGCTTCAATTCCTTGGCGGATATTTTTCTCTTTGTCTGCTGATGCTTTTTGTTGAACTAACGCGATTTTCATAATGGTAAATAAAGTTTCAACTAGAGATGAATGAATAAACCTATTTCAGTTCTTTTATTTCAATAATTTCGATTATCGTACCCCACATATGGAAACTTGCCATATCACTTTTCTCAATATACTTGAATTGAATCCGTTTTCCATCAACTTGATATTCTTTAGAAAGATTTAACGGATCTAAACTTTTCCCATCATCAGTTATTATTCCGTAAAACCCGCCTTCAAGAGAAATATACTTTACTGTTCCAGTTGCACTCAATTCAGGTTCGTTTGATGAACAGGAAATTATCACTATTGTTAGGAATAGAAATGCAATAAGATTTTTAATTATGCTATTCACCTATTAGCGGTAAATTTTTTTTAGATTCCGTAAATCACCCCGGAAAATCCGGGGCGATACGGAATGACGATAAGTAAATTATTTTCTTAGACCAATCATTTTTTCGGGACGGACAACTTCATCAAATTTTTCAGAAGTAAGAAGCCCGAGTTCCATTGCGGCTTCTTTAAGAGTTTTATTTTCTTTGTGTGCTTTCTTAGCAACCTTTGCGGCATTATCATATCCAATAACGGGATTAAGAGAAGTAACAAGCATCAAAGAATTTTCAAGATGTTTTTTGATGTTCGCTCCGTTTGCAGTAATTCCTTCAACACAATGTTCACTGAAACTTTCGCAAGCATCTGCCAACAATTTAATTGATTGAAGAATATTGAAAGCTATAACGGGCATGAAAACATTCAGCTCAAAATTTCCGCTGGAGCCGGCAATATTAATTGTAACATCGTTCCCAAAAACTTGGGCACATACCATTGTCATAGCTTCCGATTGCGTTGGATTAACTTTACCCGGCATTATTGAACTTCCGGGTTCATTTTCCGGTAAAGAGATTTCACCAATTCCGCAACGCGGACCTGAACCAAGCCAGCGTATGTCATTCGATATTTTTAACAACGAGGTGCCAAGAGTTTTTAAAACTCCGCTCATCTCTACCAATGCATCTTTTGCCGCCATAGCTTCATATTTATTTGGCGCGGTCTTAAATGGTTTGCCGGTTAATTTCGAAATTGTATCAGCAACTTTTACTGCATATTCCGGATGAGCATTTAAACCGGTTCCAACCGCGGTTCCGCCAAGAGGGATTTCATATAAACGTTTTAACGCATCGCTAATACGCGCTAATCCGTTCGTCAATTGCATAGCATATCCGCTGAATTCATCGCCAAGAGTTAGAGGAGTTGCATCCATCAAATGTGTACGACCTATTTTTATAATGTCTTTGAACTCTGTTGCTTTTGCATCTAGTGAATTTCGCAATTTAGTAACCATCGGAATTAAACGGCGGTGAATCTCTTCCACAGCAGCGACATGAATTGAGGTTGGGAAAGCATCGTTTGTAGATTGTGCTTTATTAACGTCGTCGTTTGGGTGGATCGGTTTTTTGCTTCCCATAACACCGCCGGCAATTTCAATTGCGCGGTTAGAAATAACTTCATTTGTGTTCATGTTGGTTTGGGTACCACTTCCAGTCTGCCAAACCACAAGCGGAAAATGATCATTTAATTTTCCTTCAATTACTTCATCGGCAGCTTTAATAATCAAATCCAATTTCTCTTTTGGTAAACTTCCTAATTCATGGTTTGTTAAAGCTGCAGCTTTCTTTACAATTCCAAGTGCACGTATCAACTCGGCTGGAAATCTTTCTCCGCCAATCTTAAAATTCATTAATGATCTTGCTGTTTGTGCACCATAATACTTATCTACCGGCACTTTCATTTCACCCATTGTGTCAGTTTCAATTCTAAATTCCATAATTCACTCCGAAATTTTTTTTGTTGTTGATTAAAATTAAGGCAAACCGATCTTAATTTCAATTTGGATTAGAAAGGATATTGATTTTGAAGCGATACAAATTAAAATTATTGTTCTATTGGTTCTACTCTTCTTGCACCTACATAACGTTTTTTATAATAAGCCGCATCAAGAGATGAGACTGTAACGCCTAAAGAGCGGCTTGCATGAACAAATTGATTTTCACCAAGATAAATTCCAACATGACCCGGATTAGATGCCCGGCGGGTATTGAAAAATACAAGATCGCCGAATTGCAGATCTTCTTTTGAAATTTTATCTCCGACAGCATATTGCTCTCTGGCAGAACGCGGAAGATCAATAGAAAGCGAGTTTTGAAATACTTGTAATGTAAATGCGGAACAGTCTATTCCCTTTTGTGTACTTCCGCCATATTTGTAAGGAGTGTCTAAAAATTTTATTACTTCTAATAAAATTTTTTCGCGGGAAGTAAGAGCAACATTAAATTCTTTCAGCTTTTCAACATTCAGAGCAAATTTTGATTTATCAACCGGAGCTTCTGCTGGCGGCTGTTCGTCAAACTCATCATCCGTTGATGATGAATCTGCCGGATCGTTAAATATTATTCTTTCATTTTTTGCGTTAGATTTTTTTACGCTGTCTTTAGAAGAACTTTTGACTGCTGCCGGTTTTTCTTTTTTACCATTATTTTTTTTATAACGCTGAGCGTTGGACGATGCGGAACAACTCACAAAAATTGCAAGAACAAGAAGTCCCAGAAGAAAAGTTCTAGTCAAATATATTAGCCTCATTTGTATGGCGGTCAGCCTAAGTATGATCTTAAATTTTTACTACGGGAAGCGTGGCGCAATCTTTTTATAGCTTTCTCTTTTATTTGCCGAACGCGTTCACGTGTAAGATTAAATCTTTCTCCAATCTCTTCGAGTGTGAGTGAATGTTCTTTATTCAATCCGAAATAGAGTTTAATAACTTCTCCTTCTCTTTCGGATAAAGTTGATAATGCCCTTTCAATTTCTCTTCTGAGCGATTCAGACATCAGAGAATGATCGGGAGAAGGTTGTTCATCATTTTCAAGGATATCAAGCAGGCGGTTTTCTTCACCTTGCGCAAATGGTGCGTCCATAGAAACGGCGCGACCGGAAATTTTCAGAGTATCAGAAACTTCGCTAATGTCCATATCAAGTTCTTGGGCAAGTTCATGAGCATTTGGTTCACGTTCATATTCCTGCTCAAGATTACTGTATGCTTTTCCAATTTTATTAAGAGCGCCAACTCTGTTCAAAGGAAGGCGTACAATTCTTGATTGTTCTGCCAGAGCTTGAAGAATTGACTGACGAATCCACCATACTGCATAAGAAATAAATTTAAAACCGCGGGTTTCGTCAAATCTTCTTGCGGCTTTAATCAATCCAAGATTTCCTTCATTAATTAGATCACCAAGCGTCAGTCCTTGATTCTGATACTGTTTAGCCACAGAGACAACAAATCGTAAATTCGCTTTAACCAATTTT
The DNA here is from genome assembly GCA_021812745.1 of Bacteroidota bacterium. The sequence goes on from JAKAMS010000026.1 coordinate 9,049, forward strand.
TCCAATGCAAGCTGATCATTTTTTCTGATTCTAATGGCGAGTTCAATTTCTTCATCGGGTGTAAGAAGATCAACTTTCCCGATCTCTTGAAGGTATTTATCTAACGATTGACTTTCCCGGTTGGTAAACTGCTTCGTGATCTTCAAAACTACTTCTCCTACACGGATTGAACATTAATAGAATCAACAATCCCAACAATTGAAGCGTCAGTAGGTGCCATATCAACATCAAGCGGTATAACAGCTTCGCTTGCAGTAACATAAAAAACAATTTCTCCCGGTCCGGCGCCTACGGTATCAAGCGCTACAATAGGTCCGCCGAGATTTTTATACTCAGCATTAATCGGCTGTACAAAAAGCATTTTGTAGCCCGCGAGCGTCTCATATTTTCTTGTCGCCCATATTGTTCCAATAACTCTTCCTAAGTACATTATACTTCAACCGCTTCTTTATTTTTTTCTTTCACGGTGATATCGAGCTTATCAACTATCGCCATAATAACCGCATCAATCGGTTTATTTTTTGTAAACGTCGTTTGACGCGCAGAACTTCCTTGCGCAACTAATACGACTTCACCTACACCGGCTCCAACGGAATCAACAGCTATAACGGTCGCTTCTTTCGGCTTGTATTCTAGATCAAGCTGACGAACAATTAAAAATTTTGCGCCTACAAGGTTTTCGTCTTTTCTTGTTGACCAAACTGTGCCGATAACTTTTCCTAGTACCAATTCATCCTCGCCGTTCTTTATATGAAATATTTTTTGCTTCCAACTTTCTCTCTAGTTAAGTAACTGTAGTCCCTATATATTAATACTATTCAAAAGATCATTCTTGCCACATACGCGGTCGCAACTTTATTAAAAAAATCTGTAATGGTCAAACTGTAACGCATCTCTATCAATTTCTTCATTCATTTAAAAAACTTGTTCCATGCAAATCATTATTGATTTTGAAGAAATGTGCTGCGGTTTGAGCCACATCTGCAAAAGTTTTACGTATTCCGAGATCTTTTCCCGGGGCATTTTTTTTGTAGAATAAAAGCGGGACATATTCTCTTGTATGATCCGTGCTTATGTCAGTCGCGTCGTTGCCATGATCTGCAGTCAAAATCAGCCGGTCAGTTTCATCCAATGAATTCATTATCTCGGGCAGTCTTTCATCAAATTCTTGAAGTGCTTTGTGTAATCCTTCCGGATCATTTCTATGACCAAAATAAACATCAAAATCTACAAGGTTTGTAAAGATCAATGAACCCTTAACACTTTTTGCGACTTCTATAATCTTGTTAATTCCCTCTTGATTGGATTTTGTTTTTAGCTGATGTTTAATACCCTTGTAATTGAAGAGATCGTTCACTTTTCCAATTGCATATGTTTCTATTCCGTTGTTCAAACAGTAATCAAGAATTGTCGGTTCAGGAGGATCTAAAGAATAATCTTTTCTGTTTGTCGTGCGTTTGAAATTTCCTTCTGAACCTATGAACGGACGCGCGATAACTCTTCCGCAAGAATCTTTACCAACCAAAACTTTTTCGCGGGTAATTGAACATATTTCATACAGCCGTTCTAAAGGGATTACATCCTCGTGAGCAGCAATTTGAAATACAGAATCTGCTGAAGTATAGATAATTGGAAATCCGGTTCTTACGTGTTCGGCACCAAGGTCTTTAATAATTTCGGTTCCGGATGCGGCATAATTTCCGAGAATTCCTTTGACGCGGGTTTCTTTCAAGAATTTTTCCACCAGTTCTTTGGGAAATCCATTTGGATAAAATGGAAATTCAATTTCAACTTTTAATCCGCCAAGTTCCCAGTGACCTGTTGTAGAATCTTTACCGGAAGATACTTCCGCAAGTTTGCCAAAAGAAGCAAGCGGTGAAATTTGCGGTTCAATTCCTTTAATCGGTTTAATATTACCAAGTCCAAATTTTTCTAAGTTCGGCAAATTTAAACCGCCCAGGCGGTCTGCCATATTCCCGAGTGTGTCGCTTCCTTCATCGGAATAATTTTTTGCATCGGGCAGTTCACCAATCCCGACACCATCGAGTACAACTATAAAAAAATTGTTCAAAGATTTTCCTGTGTGTTAGCTAATGCTTTTAACAGAGTTGCCGCCCTTCTCTATTGCTTTTTTTAATGCGAGCTCTGCGTTTGTTAAGATTTCCTGAACATCGGTTTTATTTGTGGTTGTAGCTACACCAATTGAGACAGTAAAAGTCGTCTGTTTAGATGCAACTGCAATTGCTTTGCGTGCAATCTTAATCCTTAATTTTTCCGCCCATAGAAAAACATCTTTTGGAGACATGTTGAAAAAATAAACCGCAAAAACTTTTTCACTTATCCGTCCAAGTAAATTCAGCGGAGTCATTTCATCTTTGATCATTTGCCCGACTGTCCGTAAAACTTTTGGAAACGGATCTCCTTCAAAAAGAGATTCTTGTTCCAAAAATTCATCAATTTTAATTACTGCTACCGCACCTTGAATTCCTATTTCTTTACTGCGTACAAGATCAATTGTAAAACGTTCTATAAACGCATCATAGTTCAATGTTTTAGTCTCGATATCAACAGAGAGCAATCCTTTCAAAATATTTATTGTTGAATAGGAATGAAGAATGAAAGCAAATATTTTTGTGGCGTTTTTAATGTATGAAACTTCGTTGTTTGAATAAACATTTTTCTTTAGACTCTCAAAGCAAAGCACACCGTAATTATGCTCATCATAGACAAGTGGAATAGCAAGGAAAGAACCGTCGAAACTTACGTCCTCGGTTTTTGCAAAGCGAGGTATATCCGATGTTGATGTATCGTCAATTTTTACCGGAGTAGCACTCAATATAGCTCTTCCTACTAACGTTCCGTTTAAGTCTATCTCCAAATTTTCACCAACATACTTTAGAGAAGTTTTGTTGATGATCTTTGTAGTTTTAAATTTTTGTTCTGCAGGTGAATATGAAACCAATGTAAACGAATCCCAATCCAGTAAACCTTGCATTGACGATTCAATGATCTGATGTACGTCGGCTTCCGATTCAAATTTCTTATCCGCACCTAAAATGCTCAGAAGCGTTTTTAAACGCTGATCCGCTTGCGACTCGGCAAATTTTTCTTCGAACAATGAAATGATAATTGAGATAACTCGAACAATCCTTCCAAGAGAATAAACTTGTTCAATGCCAAAAGCATCGTTCACTTTTGAATCTAAAGCAAGAATTCCGGTCAAATGTTTTCCATAAAACAAAGGAACGCCGACAAAACTTTTGATTCCTTGAGCAGCAGCATAATAACGGATCACATCAATCTCTGCGTTTGAAGAGATATCGGTCAGAAGTTCCGGTTCTTCTTTTTGAACAATCTTGCCAAGAATGTCATCTTCAAGATCGAACTTCTGTTGTTTGATCTGCGATGAACTTGTTACATAACGTTCTAGAGTCAAACGTTTTCTGTTCTTATTATACCAGAAGAAAGCCGCAGTGTGCGCCATATATGAATCTTTAACAACACTTAGAATTTTTTCCAGAACAAAACCAAATTGTTCGTCATGGTTAACATCTTCCGGTAATTCTTCGAGAGCAATTTTTTCATAATTTGTTTTAAAATCCGGCGGTTTGAAAAAATCTTGTTTACCGTGGCTGATTGTACTTCCAAAATTTTCCGCCGTAATTATTTCAATATTTTTTTTAGGAGAAATTATTTTAAAATCTTCACCGGCATCGGTTTCGTAAGAGTCTTTCTCTATTTTCCCTTCGTCCTCAAAAAGATCTGGATCGTATGTTTGATCAACAATTTCACTCCGCATTGAATCGCGTAGAAAAATTATAAATCCGGCGTATATTAAAAGCACAACACCGGAAATAATCCGCACGTAAGGATCTTCGGTAAAAAATGGAATGGCTATAAGAATGGGAATAAACAAGAAAATAAAGATTCTTTTTTTAATTTTTTCTTTGATTCCCATCGCTCTTCTTAGAAATTATGTAGAAATATTTGGTTAGAAGCTGTAAAAGTATCAACTCCCAATTCAATAATAAGAAAGATTTAAGATATTTTCACATAAGGAAGAGTGCGGAGAGGTGTTTTACTATATCTTTTTTACCGGTTCCTTTTATAGCAGAGTAGAAAAGCATGTTCTCGCCCGGTATAATCTCGGGGAAAAATTGAACAATCCGTTTTTTAGCAGAAGCCAGCTCTGCTTGTTTCAACTTATCGGATTTGTTCATCAGCAAGAAATAAGGAATCTCTTTTGTTCTAAGAAAGTTATTAAGTTCAATATCAAGCTGCATTGGATCATGCCTGCTGTCAATAATATGAATTGCCAGTTTAATATTGCCGTTCATCGAAAAATATTTTTCAATGAGAAGCTGCCATGCATCGCGCTCGCTCTTTGAAACTTTGGCGTACCCAAAACCGGGCAAATCTACAATAAAGAATTTTTTTTCAACTAGATAATAATTTATAGAACGGGTTTTACCCGGCGATGAAGAGGTCTTTGCCATTTTTGTATTGAAGACAGAATTAATGAATGATGACTTGCCAACATTTGAACGTCCGCAAAGAACAACAGTAGGCAGGTTTTCCTTCGGTAATTCGTTGAGATTATAAACGGCTTTGATAAATTCAATTTTTTTCATAAAAATAAAAAAGAGTAACCGAAACCGATTACTCTTCTCAAATTAATCTATAATACTAAAATTAACTGCCTTTTTTCTGCGGAGTCTTTGTAGTCTTTGTGATCTTTTCTTTTGTGATTTTTTCTTTTGGTGCTTTTTCTTTTTTAGGTTTTGGAGCAGCCGCTTTTTTAGCCGCCTTTTTCTCTTTCTTCTCTTCAGCTTTAACTTCTTCAGCGGTTTCAGTTGGTTTCTCTTCGCCCTTTGTTTTCTTAGGGGCTTTAGGTTTAATTACACCGCTGTAATCAACCAACTCGATAATTGCCATATGCGCGCCATCGCCTTTTCTCTGACCAAGATGAACAACGCGTGTGTAACCGCCGGGACGATCTCCAACTTTTGTTACGATGTCGCTGAACAATTCGGAAAGAACAGCTCTATCATTAATTTTTTCTGCAATTATTCTTCTCGCATGAACGGAACCTGTTTTAGCTCTAGTAATAATAGGTTCAACAAACGTACGCAATTCTTTAGCTTTTGCTGCGGTTGTTTTAATTTTTTTATGCTGAAGTAAAGATGTAGCCAACACTTTTAATGTAGCTAATCTGTGACTTGCAGTTCTACCTAATT
>JAKAMS010000392.1 GCA_021812745.1 Bacteroidota bacterium
AATATATGACCCACTTTCTCTGCGGTTGCTGTTTGCTTTCATTGAATAGTCCTTTTTTGTATGATGACTAAAAATTACTATTCTTTTAACAAACGGCAACCTTTTCTTAAGTTGACGCCTATGTGCCGCAGGCAAGTTTATTTTTTGACAAACTATTTTTGAGACAGCCTTAATATAAATTCTATGATGCCGCGGCAACGACCGCGCCGGCAGACGAATCCATCTGCAAAACAATAATCAAATACCAGCCGAGCAGAATAATAATTGAAAGCTCGGGTAAATTGTTTTTGTCTTTGGCAATTTCAACGCGCGCTTGAGTTTTGAACCAATCTTTTAACTTCGGCTCATCCACTCCGGATCGGAAAGTAACAACGGTTTCTCCTTCCGCATTTTTGAATTCAAATTTGGTTTCCCAAAAATTTGCCGCGTGCCATTGAAATTTTTTTCCGTTTGAAAATTCAATGACTCCGGTGGCTGCCATAAGATTCGGTTTGAAAGTCGCAATATCATTTTCTTCACCGCTCTTTCTGACTGTTATTCTTGTGGTAAAAAATCCGACCCGCTTGAAAGTCCATTTTCCTTCGGAGGTTTCCGCCTCGGCAAGCGAGCCGACGGATTTCGGAAAGATCAATGTTCCGAAGAGATCATCCTTCAAACGCAGTTCAAATAGCTGTTGCGTGGTTTTGGGCTGCGTCCAGCTTAAATGTTCCTGACCGATTTCTTTGAACGATTTCATTTATTATCTCCCAAATTTCAATTTCGTAATTGAAGCTTTACCGGTTTTCCTCAATCGAATTTTTTTTGAATATAACATCTAAGTGATGTTTCATGTGACCGAGATAATCGCGCACAAGATATTCCAGACTAGACGGTTCTTCTCTGGGGACTTCCATCCACGCAATTACATCGTAATTATGAATTTGATGATTTCGGCTTAACACATAATTTGGAATCGCTTCTATTATCCGTATGATCTGCAAATTATTTTGTTTCCAGAGATCAATAATAAAATTCCAATCTGCGTCTTTATAATTTTGCGCTTCAACCCATTTGTTTTGATCGTATCCGGCAAAGATCAAATCCTCTTGAAACTGTCCGTTGACAAAGCGGATTGTGTTGTTGATCGAAGAATCAACAAGATGACCGAGAATTTCTTTTGACGACCATACGTTCGGTGAAGATTTTAGAGCGCTTTTTTCTTCACCGATGCTTCTCAGTTTAATTTCGGAAGATTCAATCACGTGTTTAAATTCATCTATGAATTTTTTCATATCAATCCCGTAAAGATATTTTGCAGTCAACCGTTCTTGGTTAATTCCTTTAATTGATTCCGGAAAGAATCCGGCAGCGGCGCTTCAACGGAAATTAATTTTTCTCCGGGAAGCAGAAATTCAAGCCGTTTTGCGTGAAGCATTATGCGGGAAAATTTTTCTTGAATTGTTTTATCGCCATATCTTACATCGCCGACAATCGGATAACCGATGCTGTAAAGATGCACGCGCAGTTGATGCCGGCGCCCCGTTGAGGGATTCAATTCAAGCAGAGTATAATCACGGAACCGTTCGGCAACGCGGAATTTTGTCTCACTCGGTTTTCCTTTTCTGTCGTCAATTCCCATTCGTCCCGAGCCGAACTCTCTGATCGGTTTTTTTATTACACCTTCGTTTTCTTTAATGGAGCCGAGTACAAGAGCCGTGTAATATTTTTTCACTTTTCTTTCGGCGAATTGATCATTTAGAAATTTATGCGTGTGCGGATTTTTTGCGAACAGAATTATGCCGCTTACTTCCTTATCCAGTCTGTGTACTATAAAAAGTTTTTGCGCAAATTGTTTTTCAAGAAGCGAATGAAGAGAGTCAATTGTTGCATCGTTCTCCGCTATTGATGCAATGCCTTCTGATTTGTTCACCGCAATTAGATTTTCATCTTCGTATAAAATTTGTTGCGGAGGAATTACAACGTGTTGATCTGTCATTATATAGCTTCCTTTATTGCGCGGATTCTTGCCGCGGAGGTAATCATCAATTCATACTCCGGCATATTTTGGGAATCGCTCATTGTTGTTTTTGGATTCCGGAATTTCATCCGGCTCTCTTTTTTCTCTCTTGCCGAGCCGTGAATCTCTTTAACACCGCATCGAGCAATAATTTGTGAAACGTTATTTTCATTTACTCCGCCGCCGGGCATAATTATAATTTTGCCCCCGGCTTTCTCTACTAATTTTTTCAACGTTTCAACTCCTTCTACAACATTTGATTCTTGTCCGGACGTTAACACTCTCTCTATTCCGAGTTCCGTCAAGTCATCAAGAGCTTCAAACGGATTGCGCGTCATATCGAATGCGCGGTGAAAAGTGATTTGCATCGGTCGCGCTGCTTGAATCAATGTTTTAATTCTTTCTTTGTCAACGGTTCCGTCTTCACGCAAAATTCCGAGAACAATTCCGGCAACGTTAAATTGTTTTATAAATTCTATATCACGCTTCATCTCTTCGAATTCCAGATCGGAATAACAAAAATCGCCGCCCCGCGGTCTAACCATTACCATTATCGGAATATTAACGTGTTTGCAAACCAAGTCAATTGTGCCGGCGGAAGGCGTTGTGCCTCCTTCAATAAGATCGGCACATAATTCAATTCTATCCGCGCCGCCGTCTTGAGCCGCCAATGCCGATTCGATTGAATCAACACACGCTTCAAATATTATTTTTGTTGCAGACATTTTTTCTTTAATAATTATTTTAAATTGTTTTCGAGAGAATAAACCGTTTTTGAATCCAGCGTTGTCTTAACAAATCCAATTCGTCTTAGATATTGTTCATGCTTACTATTGCCCGGTTCGCTGTAGATTTTTTTCACTTTTCGTCTTTCAAAGATTTTTGGGAAGACATATTTCCCCACTTTAAGATCCCGGTAGCCGGGCATAGCGTAATCAAGATTAATAAAGAGATGATCTTCGTCATGATATTCCGCGCAAACAAGTCCGGCGGGAACAGTGTCTCTCAACACAAACAATACAATCCAATGTTCGCTCGGTTGAAAAGAGAAAGTCGGTATAAATTTTTTTATCTCCTCGGCATGAAATTCTAAAAAATATTTGAGGTATTCGGAATCATGCTGAACCTCAAGCACGCGGAAATATTCTTTTGTAGAAAAGATTTCTATGATGTAGTAAACATCCACGAGCG
>JAKAMS010000027.1 GCA_021812745.1 Bacteroidota bacterium
GTTAAACGATTCACAGAATGATATTTATGACAACGGTCAGCATATTTTAATGGGTTGTTATGAAGAAACAATCGCCTTCCTAAAAAAAATCAACTCAATAGACAAACTGGATATTCGAGAATCTCTTTCCATACCATTTGTTAAGCGCGGCGGATCAATTTACAAACTCGATTCAAGAAAATATTCTTATCCTCTTAATCTTTTATTTGGGTTTATGAATTACAAAGCTCTTTCACTAAAAGAAAGATTAAAGGTGATTGATTTCTTCCTGGATATGCTGTTCTGTTACTCATGCGATCTTAAAGATAAAACAGTAAGTGAATGGCTCAAATGTAAAAAACAAAGTGATAATTCAATAAAAGCATTCTGGGAAATTCTGGTTGTGGGTGCACTTAACACTACGGTTGATAACGCCTCAGCTGAAATTTTTGAAGAAGTATTGGAAAGAATTTTTTTGACAGGTAATAAATCAGCATCCATACTTTTACCTAAAGTTGGATTGACACAGCTTTACGTAGAAGATGCAGTACAGTTTATAACAGACAGAAATGCTAAAATAAATCTCTCTGAAAAAGTTATACAGATTGTAATGAAAGAGAACGCGGTTACCGAAGTTATAACCGATAGAAATTCTTATAACGATTATGATTATGTTGTAACTGCCATACCAGCATTGGCATTCAAGAAGATAAAAATTATATCAGACCAAAAATTTGAATTTCCAAACCTACAATATTCACCGATTGTCAATGTTCATTTGTGGCTGAAAGAAAATCCTTTTCAAGAAGAATTTTACGGATTGCTCGATTCCCAAATACATTGGGTCTTTAATCATGGAAAGCATATAAGTCTAACAACCAGTTCTGCGGATATTCTGACCAAGGTGAGTAACGAAAAAATAGTTGATGAATTTTCTTCCGAGTTAGAAAAATATTTTCCTATATTCCGTAAAGAAATTATAATTGATTCAAAAGTTGTAAAGGAGAAGCGGGCAACGTTTGTTCCTGATGTAGCTTCAAATCAATTAAGAAAAAATTTTATTTTTGCTTCTGAAAATATGTTCTTTGCAGGAGACTGGATTAATACTGGACTGCCCTCGACAATCGAGAGTGCGGTTTTAAGCGGAAAATTAGCTGCCAGCAATGTAATCACTTCTCTAAAGTAAATTATTTTAGAGAAATCTTATAAAAACAAATACTGTAAAAAGTAAGGAGGAAAGTATGTCCATCCTAAAGGAAAAGTTACGCGAGAAAATAGTAGCTGAACGTCCGAGAACGGAAAAGTTATTAAAAGAATACGGCAATGTTAAAGTTGATGAAGTCACAATTGGCCAAATCATTGGCGGTATGCGTGATATCAAAAGCCTGGTAACTGATATCTCTTATCTTGATCCATTTGAGGGAATTCGTTTCCGAGGATTCACAATTCCTGAAGTATTTGAAAAACTTCCAAAAGTTGTTGGAAGTGAAATGCCTTCTGTTGAAGGATTTTTCTATCTTCTTCTAACCGGAGATATTCCAACTGAAAAAGAAGTTGCTGAAGTAAAAGCTGAGTTCGATAGCAGAAAAACAGTGCCTTCATATGTATTTGATCTTCTCCGCGCAATGCCGCTCGATTCACATCCGATGACAATGTTTGCAACTGCAATTATGTGTATGCAGAAAGATTCTATCTTTGCAGCAGATTATCATAAAGGATTAAAGAAAGGAAATTATTGGGAAGCATATTACGAAGATGCAATGAATCTTCTCGCAAAACTTCCTGAAATTGCCGCTTTCATTTATAGATTGAAATACCGAAATGGTAAAATTATTGCCGCAGATCCTAAATTGGATTTTGGCGGAAACTTTGCTCATATGATGGGCATTGATAAACCTTATGATGATGTTGCAAGAATGTATTTTATCTTACATAGCGATCACGAAAGCGGTAATGTTAGCGCTCATACCGGACATTTGGTAGCAAGCGCACTTTCTGATATGTATTATGCAATCAGCGCAATGTTAAATGGATTGGCTGGACCACTTCATGGTCTTGCAAACGAAGAAGTTTTAAGATGGCTTCACGGAGTAATGGATTCTATGGGTGGAAAAGTTCCTACCGAAGATGAGATTAAAGCTTTCGTTTACAAGACATTAGAAACAGGTGTAATACCGGGATTTGGTCATGCGGTTCTAAGAAAAACGGATCCTCGTTACACCGCTCAAAGAGAATTTTGCTTGAAACATTTGCCAAACGATACTCTTTTCAAATATGTGGATCTTCTTTACAAAGTTGTTCCTTCAATTCTTTTGGAAAAAGGTAAAGCAAAAAATCCATGGCCAAATGTTGACGCTCAGTCCGGCGTTATTCAATGGTATTACGGTGTTAAAGAATATGAATTCTATACAGTATTGTTTGGTGTAGGACGCGCACTGGGTGTTTGTTCAAATATCATTTGGGCTAGAGCTCTTGGTTATCCGCTTGAAAGACCAAAATCTTTAACAACGGCTATGCTTGAAGAAGTTGCTTTCGGAAAGAAGTAAAATTTTCTGAAAGAAAATTAAAATGAGCCCCGATCTTGCCTGTCGGCAGACAGGTCCGTCGGGGCTTTCTATTTATCGTTATCTATATTTGCATAGAAACTAAAATTGATATTAAAATGATTGATAAGAAAAAACTTTTTCTGATTATCGCAATCCCAATTGCTTTTACAATTTTGATTTCACTGGTTGTGTATTATTATTTGAAAAGCGAGAAAGCACTACGACAGAAGCCAATAATTATTACAGAGAATGAGAGAAGAATTTACTCGCCCCCAATTCCGGAAGGTTTGGAGTTTTGTGGAGAGCGTGTCCCTTTAGAAGATTTTGATGTCCGCGAACGTGTTGACAGAGAATTTCTTGTTAACACTTATTGGCACTCGGCAACATTACTTTATCTAAAGCGAGCTAACAGATGGTTCCCAATCATTGAACCGATTTTAAAACAAAACGGTATTCCCGATGACTTCAAATATATGTCGGTTGCAGAAAGCGGCGTTATTAATTCTGTAAGTCCGGATGGCGCAACCGGTTTTTGGCAGCTTATGGAACCGGCTGCAAAAAAATACGGTCTAGAAATCAATGCCGAAGTTGATGAAAGATTTAATATTGAAAAAGCTACACAAGCTGCATGTGATTATCTAAAAGAAGCACATGCAAAATTAGGCAGTTGGACTTTAACAGCAGCTTCTTATAACATGGGTGTTGATGGTATTGAGAAGCAGATTGCACGTCAAAAATCTAAAAATTACTATAACCTTTTTCTGAATGATGAGACCTACCGTTTTGTTGCTAGAATCATAACACTAAAAGAAATCTTCAAAGACCCAAATAAATACGGGTTTTATTTCTCCGATCACGACCTTTATTCTCAAATTGAAACCTTTGATGTAAAGGTGAACTATCCGGTCAAAGATTTTGCCGATTTTGCCAAAAGTAACGGAATCAACTACAAAATTTTGAAAATATTCAATCCGTGGCTTAGAGATAACTTTCTGAAGAATAAATCCCGTAAAACTTATTATATCAAGATTCCAAAAGCAGGTGAAATTAACCTTATTCCGGAATAAAAAATTTGCTTTGGCAGATTAATTATTTGCTGTGAAATAACAATTTTTTTTTATCTTTGACAAACGGAATATCCAACCAATTCTTTGTCATCAAATGCCTATCAAAAAAAAAGTAAAATACATCTTCGTAACCGGAGGAGTTGTTTCATCTCTTGGTAAAGGTATAACAGCTTCGTCAATAGGGTTACTTCTAAAATTGCGTGGTTATAGTGTCACTATCCAAAAGTTTGATCCGTATATCAACGTGGACCCCGGCACTATGAATCCCTTTCAACATGGAGAAGTTTTTGTAACCGATGACGGTTCTGAGACGGATTTAGACCTTGGTCACTACGAACGATTCCTTGATGTTGACATGTCCCGCTCCAACAATACAACAACCGGACAAGTATATTACGAAGTAATTAATAAAGAGCGCAGAGGGGACTACCTTGGCGCGACCGTTCAAGTTATTCCGCATATTACAGACGAAATTAAAAAGCGAATGAAAGTTCTAGGCGACAGCGGTAAGTATGATATTATTATTACCGAAATCGGCGGTACTGTTGGTGATATTGAAAGTTTGCCTTTCATTGAAGCAATGCGGCAAATTATGCTGGAAATGGGAAGGAAGAATGTAATTAACCTTCATGTAACTTTAGTGCCTTTCATTAGTTCTGCCGGAGAAATGAAAACCAAGCCAACACAGCATGCTGTAAAAAATTTGCTGGAACTTGGTGTTCAGCCGAATATTTTAGTCTGCCGTTCTGAAGAAAAATTATCTAAAGAAATTCGTGAGAAGATTGCTCTTTTTACAAATGTTAAGACTGAAGCCGTTATTTCTGCTTACGACTGCGCTACAATCTATGAAGTCCCTCTTGTTTTATACGATCAGAACTTAGATCAAATTATTCTGGATAAACTGAAATTGCCTGAGTTGAATATTAAACTGGAGGACTGGCGGAATTTTGTTGATACAATTAAAAATCCGTCCGGAACAGTAAAGATTGCTGTTGCGGGAAAGTATACAGATAATAAAGATTCATACAAAAGTATTGTTGAAGCGTTTGTTCATGCCGGTTCCGAAAATAATGTAAAAGTTGTTGCGGATTTTATCAGTTCAGAAGTAATTGAAGATAAGGGTGCAGTAAAAATTCTTAAAGATTACGATGGATTACTTATCCCAGGCGGTTTTGGTGAAAGAGGAATCGAAGGGAAAATTCAAGCGATTAAGTATGCACGCGAAAATAAAATTCCATTTTTTGGAATCTGTTTGGGAATGCAATGTGCCGTTATAGAATTTGCACGTAATGTATGCGGAATAAAAAAAGCTAACAGCGCGGAATTTGAAAAAAATGCTTTCAATGTGATTCATATAATGCCGGATCAGTTAAAGGTAACTATGAAGGGCGCAACGATGCGCTTAGGAGCGTATCCCTGTGTATTAAAGAAGAATACAAAATCTTACGATGCATACCACAAACCTAAAATTTCGGAACGGCATCGGCATCGTTATGAAGTGAACAATAAGTTCAGAGAAATTTTAGAAAAGTATGGAATGATTATTAGCGGCGTATCGCCTGATGAAAAATTGGTAGAGATGACTGAACTTGCAGATCATCCTTGGTTTGTAGGGTGTCAATTCCATCCGGAGTTAAAATCCCGTGCAACAAAAGCTCATCCTCTATTTCGAGAGTTTGTAAAAGCCGCAGTCCAATATTCGCAGAGGAAAATTCAAAATTGAAACCAAAATATTTTTTATTCGTTCTTTTTTTTACAAGCATTACAGTTTTTGGACAATCTCGATTACAGTCCCTTATACAGCAAGGTATGAATCAAGCATACAATATGGAATTGGGTGCTGCCGAAAAAACGTTCGATAAAGTCTTAGAGCTAAAACCCAACTCTCCGCTCGGATACTACTATATCGCAAAAATACATTTTTGGATTTATCTAGGTTCAAGAGATCTTGGCGAATATGCAACCTTCATCAAATTTGCTGACCTGGCTCAAGCAAAAATTGATATCGTTCTTGAAAAAAATCCAAAAGATTTTCAGACAACATATATCGCCGGAAACTTAGCATCATATAGAGCCATGGCTCAATCCACCAATAATTCTTCTGTTGATGCATTCTGGTCGAGCAAAAAAGCTGTAAACTATTTTGAAGAGACGCTGGAACTGAATCCTAAATTTTACGATGCATATCTTGGGCTCGGTCTTTTTGATTATGCTATGAGTTTTGTCCCGGATTTTTTGAAGTGGGCTGTTAATCTAACCGGACTTTCGTCGGACAAGGCGCGCGGTTTCCGATACATAAAATTAGCTTATAGAAAAGGTACTCTTGATAAGACTGAAGCATCATTTCATCTTTCAAAAATTTATGTGGATTATCTTGCTGAGTATGATAGTGCATTCATGCACTTGCAAAATTTGATTTCGCGCTATCCCAGCAACACCTTGTTTCTATACCAATATGCAGTTAGTCTGATAAAAGATAGACAACTTGATAGAGCAGTTGAAATTCTAAATCGGGTAATCAAACTCAACAATAAAAAACTTACACAGATTACCGCACTGGCATATTTTAGAAAAGGAGAAATCCTTTTTAAGAAAAATCAATTTAGAGCGGCTATCAAACAATATGATAAATTCTTGGATTCATCCAGAGAGCTTGATTTTACTGGTCTTGCTGCATTAAACACTGCCTTATGTTACAAATTTTTGGGTAACGATCTTCAGTTCAAACAAATGCTTTTGCAGGCACGGGGCGGTAATCTAGATGTATTTGAAGATTCATATGCTAAAAATAAGAGCGACCGGTATTTATCCAGTGGAATTACACCGGTGGAATTAAAATTGATCCGAATGAAAAACTATCTCGATTCCGGAAAAGATCAATTAGTTTACGATAGTTTGAAAACCGCTGCAGCTTCAATTGATGAAAATGAAAATAAAGCAGTAGCATTAATTTATTTTGCCGAAGCCGCACAAAATCTTAAAAAATATTCTGATGTAATTCATTCTGCCGGTCAAATTGAAAATATAAAACTCTCTACGGAAAAGTGGACGGAACCGATGGCTCAGCTATTAGAAGCTAAAGCCAAATATTTTACCGGTTCCAAAGCCGATGCAAAAGATCTTTTGGCAGATGCTGATAATAATAATGATTTTGAATTCAAAGATTACATCCAATCGCAGATCGAGTGGCTTAAAAGAAAATTAGACAGATAAAAGTGCCCGAACCGCATAAATCTTTACAAAATCACTACTTATTAATTGATTATTTATCTTCATTTAGATAATTTTTTCCACCAAAAATTGTGATCTATGTTTAATATCGCTGTTTTTGCTTCTGGCAAAGGTTCTAATTTTAAGTCTGTTTTAGAAAATGTTTCTAAAGAAAAAATTAGAATTTGTGCTTTAGTCAGCGATGTAAAAGATTGTGGCGCTGTAGAATTTGCAATACAAAATGAAATTCCGGTTTTTTTGGTTAGCGGTAAAAATCAAACCGGATTTTTTAATTATGAAGAATTGATTCTTCAGCTTAAAAAAATTCCTGTTGATCTTATTGTTCTTGCGGGATTTCTTAAAATGATTCCCGGTTTTTTTATTGATGAGTTTGAGGAGAAAATTATAAACATTCATCCAGCTCTTCTGCCGGATTTTGGCGGTAAGGGAATGTACGGAATGAATGTTCACAAAGCGGTGTTCGAATCGGCAGCCAAAGTTTCCGGTGCAACTGTTCATTTTGTAGATAAGATTTACGATCATGGGAAAATAATTGCTCAGAGGAGTGTTGATATTACTGATTTGAACAGTCCTGAAGAAATTGCCGAACGGGTATTAAAAATTGAACATGAGCTTCTTCCTTTTGTTGTAGAAAAATTTGCCGATCAAAAAAATGTTGTAAGCAATTGAGTTATATAATCAAGTAGTAAACGGATTGAGTGTGTGAAAAAATTTGCGTTAATAAGTGTTTCTAATAAAACTGCAGTTATTGATTTTGCCCGCGAACTAAATTCTTTAGAATACCAGATACTTGCAACCGGTAATACGTTCAAACTGCTTTCTGAAAATAAAATCGCTTGCCTGGAGATAAGAGATTTTACCGGGTTCCCGGAAATATTCGATGGAAGAGTAAAAACTCTTCATCCCAAAGTCTTTGGCGGAATTTTGATGCGCCGTGATAATGCTACTGATCAAAAAGAAGCCGGAGAAAATCAGATTTTACCGATTGATATTGTTTGTGTTAATCTTTATCCGTTTCCTAATATTGTAAACCGAACCGATATTTCTCTCGAAGAAAAAATTGAAAACATTGATATAGGCGGACCAAGTCTAATCCGAGCGTCTGCAAAAAATTTTGAAAATGTTTCTGTGCTGACCGATCCATCGCAATATTCCGGTTTTATTTCAGAATTGAAGAACGGACAAGTGAGCATCAAGACGCGTAAGAAATTGGCATATGCGGCATTCAGTTACACTTCATTCTACGATACTTTGATTGCAAATTATTTTGAAAATGAATTTGAACAGCCAAAGTCGGCAATCCGCTTGAATCTCAAATCCTCATTTCCTCTGCGATATGGCGAAAACCCGCATCAGAAAGCATATTTATTTGGTGATTTTGAAAATTATTTTGATATTCTTCACGGCAAAGAATTATCTTACAATAACATTGTGGACTTATCTGCAGCAATAGAGCTTGTGAATGAATTTGATGATACGGCGTGTGTTATTGTCAAACATACTAATCCTTGCGGAGCTGCAATTGGAAAAAATGTTTTTGATGCTTACGAACGCGCATTATCTTGCGATCCGGTTTCGGCATTCGGCGGAATAGTCGCATTCAACAAGGAAGTTGATGAAGTAACAACAGAAAAGATGAATGAAATTTTTACGGAGATTATTGTTGCACCGGCTTTTACAGAGAAAGCGCTTGAATTATTGAAAACAAAAAAGAACCGCCGGATTGTTAAGATCAAAAAAAATGTTGGCAAGAATGAATTGCTAGTTAAATCAATCCCCGGCGGATTGCTCGTTCAAGAACGGGATAATTCAAAGATGGATGAAACAAAGTTCAAACTGGTTACAACAAAAAAATATTCTGAAAAAGAGCTAGATAATTTAAAATTTGCGTGGACTGTTTGCAAGCATACTAAATCCAACGCAATTATTTATGTTAAAGATAAAAAAGCAATTGGAGTAGGAGCAGGACAAATGTCTCGTTTAGATTCTACAAAAATTGCAGCGGAAAAAGCAAAACAATTCGGTCATGATTTGAACGGCGCTGTTGCTGCATCGGATGCTTTCTTTCCATTTGCAGACGGACTTCTGGAAATCATTTCTAACGGAATTACAGCGGTAATACAGCCGGGCGGTTCTGTGCGTGATGAAGAAGTAATAGCCGCGGCAAATGAAAAAAATATTTCAATGGTTTTTACTGGTATCAGAAATTTTAAACACTAAGAGGAAAAATGGGTTTTCTCGATTTATTTTCGACTGATGTAGCAATTGATTTGGGAACTGCCAACACTCTAATTTATATTAAGGGAAAAGGGATAGTTCTTAACGAACCATCAATTGTTGCCTTCGATAGAAATACAAAAAAAATAATTGAACTTGGTAATAAAGCAAAAGAGATGCAGGGTAGGGAACACCGGGAAATTAGAGTTACAAGACCAATGCGCGATGGTGTTATTGCGGATTTTGAAATCGCAGAAGGGATGATCCGGGCATTCATTAAAAAGGTTACTCTAAATAATATTGCAAGTAAACGAATTGTAATTGCTGTTCCAAGCGGTGTTACTGAAGTTGAAAAGAGGGCGGTGCGTGATGCTGCTGAACATGCAGGCGCTAAAGAAGTGCATTTAATTGCCGAACCGATGGCTGCCGCTATTGGAATTGGAATTGATGTTGAAGCTGCTGTGGGAAATATGGTTATTGATATCGGCGGCGGTACAACCGAAATTGCTGTTATTGCTCTTGCCGGAATTGTCAATGAAGAATCAATTCGTATTGCCGGTGATGAAATGAACAATGCGATTATGCAATTCTTCAAAAAGAATTATAATCTTTTAATTGGCGAACGTACAAGCGAATCTATAAAATGCGAAGTTGGAAGCGCTGTTCCTCTTAAAGAAGAAATTACATTGCAGGTTAAGGGACGTGATCTTGTCGGCGGTATTCCAAAAACTGCCGAAGTGAGCTCTGTTGAAATCAGAGAAGCATTAAATGAAAATATTTCGCAGATTGTAGAAGCTGTTAAACAAACTCTTGAACGTACACCACCTGAACTTTCTGCCGATATTCTTGACCGCGGTGTAATGCTGACCGGCGGCGGAGCTTTATTAAAAGGTCTTGATGAACGTATTAGAATGGAAACAAATCTGCCGGTTCATGTAGCCGATGATCCTTTGACAGCGGTTGTACGCGGCGCCGGTAAATGTATTGAAAATCTGAATAAGTATTCAAAGGTCTTCATTCGTAAAAGAACTTACTAATGTTAAAATTTTTAAGACGACTAGCAGCCGACTATAAAGAATATATTCTCTTAATTATTCTCTCCGTTATAAGTCTTACGCTTCTATCTAAAAGCGAAAAACCGCAAGCCAAACATTTAAAAACTTTTGCGCTCGGTAATTTTGCTCTACTTAGCGAGATAACTAATTCTCTAACCTCAATTTTTAAAAAAGATATTTCTTTTGATGAATTGAAACAAGAGAATGCCCAACTAATGTTGGAAGTTAACCGGATGAGAAAGTTGCGAACCGAAAACGATGAATTACGTGCGATGATTGCTTTTAGAGACACAAGCAAATATCCTTTAATCCCTGCAAAAGTCATTTCAAAGCTGGTAACCAAAACTCAAGGCAACTTTATTATTAACAGAGGTTCTAGCGACGAAATCAAAAAAGGGATGCCTGTTCTAAGTGAAAAAGGTTTAATAGGATTGATCATGGATGTTGCTGAAAATTATTCTGTGGTTCGAACGTTGAACAATAGCAATCTGAACATTGCAGTTACATTACAAAGAACTAATGTTGACGGAATTTTGAGTTATGACGGAAAGAATCTTGTTATCAAAGACATTCCTTCAACTTACGATGTGCAAGTTGGCGACAGAGTTGAAACTTCGGAGTTTAGTTCGTTATTCCCGCCGGCAATTCCTATTGGTACAGTTGTAAAAAAAGAATCTAATGTTCTTGGTCTGCTTCACATAATTACTATAACTCCATTTGCAGATATTCCGGCTGAAAATGATTTGTTCGTTCTTAAAGTCTTGCCTAGCAAACAAATAAATGATCTTGAAATGAATCTATTAAAGCAGAATTAAGATGTTTGACAATATTATAAAACCGGTTTTAATCTTCATTCCATTAACTCTAATTCAACTTACTGTTATACCGATGATTTCGATAGCTGGTATTGCGCCGAATCTTATCTTTGTGCTAATTGCATTTTATACTTTGAAAAACGGACAAGCATACGGAACCATTCTTGGATTTTTTCTTGGATTCTTACTGGACCTTTTTTCTGGCGGATTGATCGGCGCGTTTATGTTTTCATTCACCATTTCAGCTTTTATAGCGGGATATTTTTATAATGAAAATAAGATCGAACTCAATACTGAAACATTTTTCTTTTTGCTTATAATTTTTATATGCGGAAGTCTAAATGCTTTTATTTATGCGGCAGTTTCTAATTCAAACTCTGACGTAAATTTATTTTTTCTAATTCTTGAAGAAGGTTTACTGCCCGGGTTATACACCTCGCTATTTGGATTACCGATGGTTATTTTTACCCCGAAGAAAGGAATCTTATGAACGATAATTATTTCGGCTCGCTTTTTAGAAGAAGAATTGTATTCGTTATTATTGTCGGATTTTTTGCAATCTGTTCCGTTCAGCTTTTTAATATGCAAATTCTTCAGCAGCCCACTTACTCCGAAAAATCCGATGAGAACAGCGTTAAGCCAATTTATCAATTTGCACCGCGCGGAATTTTTTACGACAGAAATCATAAAGTGTTAGTTGGGAACAAACCATCATTCACACTGCGGATCACACCATCAACATACGATAAAAAATTAACTCCGTACCTTGAAGCTATTTTAGGAATGAGTCCGGGCTACATAGACAGAATTCTTAAACTAAACGAATCATATTCAAAATTTATTCCCCGCAAAATTGCCAAGGATGTAAGTTTTAAGGTGATTGCTTGGTATGAAGAAAATTCATCTAAACTGCCAGGTGTAGATTATGTTATGGAAACTCAGCGCGACTATTCCTTTGGAGTTACCGGCGCGCATATGTTTGGTTATACAAAAGAAATTCCTTTAGAAGTATTTCAGCGTAGAAAAGGTGAATACGATATTGGAGACGAAATTGGTTTTGGCGGAATCGAAAAGACTTATGAAGATTATCTGCGCGGCGAGAAGGGAATTAAATACATGCTTGTGGATGCAAAGCAGAAAACAATAGGCAGATATAAAGCAGGTGAAGAAGATCAAGCAACCATAAAGGGAGACGACTTAACTTTAACCATTGACAAAGATGCTCAGGAAGTTGCCGAGGAAGAATTTAAGGATAAGCGTGGTGCGGTTGTGGCGCTGGATCCGTCAACCGGAGAAGTTCTTGCATTCTTAAGCGCGCCACAGTATAATCTTGAAGATTTTGCAAAAGTAACTTCAAACGAAGTCTGGAGAGAACTGAACAACAATCCGGACCGCCCGATGTTTAACCGCGCTTCAATGTCAACGTTTGCACCGGGATCAACATTCAAAATGATTTCTGCAATTGCCGGTTTAGAAGAAGGAATTATAGATACAAATTTTAAAGTCAATTGCGGCGGCGGTTACCAATTCGGCGACCGTTATTTCAAATGTTTGCACGTGCACGGCACTGTTGATGTTGAAACTTCGATTGAAAAATCATGCAATACTTTTTACTACACACTGGTTAATAAATTAGGTTTGGATACATGGTCAAAATATGCAAAGAAATTTGGCTTTGGTACTAAAACTAAAATTGATATCCCCGAAGAATCCTCCGGAATTGTTCCTTCAACAGAATACTACAACAGAGTTTACGGCAAGAATGGATGGACTAAAGGATTTGTAATAAGTTTAGGAATAGGTCAAGGGGAATTGAATGTTACACCGCTTCAACTTGCACAATATGCTGCTCTTTTTGCAAATTTTGGAAAATCCGCAAGACCACATTTTCTCAAAAGCTATATGGATACTCAGACTAATAAACGTTATGATGTTAAACCGCAATACTACGATATTGGAATAAGCAGAAAGTCGTTCGATATTGTCCGCAGAGCAATGTATTTGGTTGTCAACGGAGCCGGTACAGCAACAAATATTAAATTACCCGATATTGCTATTGCGGGCAAAACCGGTACTGCACAAAATCCACATGGCAAAGATCACGCAATCTTTGTTGGCTTTGCACCGTATAATAACCCTAAAATTGCAATTGCTGTAATTGTAGAAAATGCAGGATTCGGAAGTATTGCAGCTGCACCTATTGCCAGAGACATCATCAAGGCGTATCTTCAAAAAGATAAGAAAGAAGAAGCAAAAAACTTAGCAGCGCTTCCGGTGGTCAAAGAGGCAAACATTGAACATTAATTACAAGCTTCAAGATAGATTTGACTTATCAATTTTTCTCCCGGTAATCGGTTTAATTATATTTGGATTACTTGCCATATATAGTTCTACTGTAAACCATCCTACGGCAAGCGGAAACTTCCAGAAACAAGTTATATTCGTGATAATTTCTTTATTTGTTTTCTTTGTTACTTTTTCTCTACCGCTTCAATCATTCAAAAAATTTGCAATCGCACTTTACGGCATTTCAATTTTTTTCCTTATTGCTGTTCTTGCTATAGGTAAAACGGTTTATGGTGCAAAAAGTTGGTTTGGTATTGGCGGCTTTGGATTCCAGCCATCCGAGTTGGCAAAGCTTGGAACAATTTTAATGCTATCTTATTGGCTCACTTATAAGAGCCGCGATATCAATAATCTTAAAGATATCGGCGTGGCGTTATTAATAGGTATTTTTCCTGTAGCTCTCATTATGCTTGAACCGGATATGGGCACGTCAATTGTGTTTTTGGTTATTACGGTCTCATTAATTTTTTGGAGCGGAATTAGTCTTTTCGGATTGTTTGTTGTGCTGTCGCCCGGTATTGTTACACTTGCTTCAATTCTGGGAACGTATGCTTTTATTGTTGCGCTACTGCTTGTTGTTGCCGCTTTGTTTTTCTTTAAGAAAGATCTCTTCAACAGCATTGCGGTTTTTATTATAAATCTCTCTGCCGGATTTTTCTTTGACTATATTTACAGAGTTTTAAAACCTCATCAGCAAAAAAGAATTGCTTCATTCCTCGATCCTTCTGCAGATCCGCTTGGCGCTGGTTATAATGCACTTCAAGCTAAAGTAGCCATTGGTTCCGGTGGCTTTTGGGGAAAAGGATTCTTACACGGAAACCAAACTCAATTAAGATTTATTCCTGAACAATGGACCGATTTTATTTATTGTGTTATTGGTGAAGAGTTTGGTTATATCGGAAGCATGATTGTTATTCTACTTTTCTTAGTAATCTTTTTAAGACTTTTCAAATTGTCTGCAACTGC
>JAKAMS010000393.1 GCA_021812745.1 Bacteroidota bacterium
AGTTATGAGTTGGATGGATGATATCCTCGATAAGAAGAAAGGCAAATAAAAATATTTTGCAGACGGGAAAACCTTTAGTAGAACTTAGAAATATTTTTGATGAGACGACTTCATTAAAAGTTCAACGCATAGTTGCTCTTTGGGGATTTAGTGAAGCGGCATTCGGCGGAATACTTCATGCGCTAAAAATTCCTTTCACAGGATTATTTCTTGGCGGAGCGGCGGTAATTTTTATTACTCTAATCGCCCATTATTCAAATGATAAATTAGCAATTCTGAGAGCCACGTTAATAGTAATATTAGTGAAAGCATTTGTAAGTCCTTATTCGCCAATAACGGCATATTTTGCGGTAGCTCTTCAAGGGGTTCTTGGTTATCTATTTTTTTCGCTGATCAAATATGAACGTGCGGCTGCGCTGCTGCTTGGTTTCTTTTCTTTACTTTTTTCCGCTTTGCAAAAATTAATTTTTCTCTCTTTAATATTCGGTACAGGATTATGGAAATCCATTGATCTATTTGTTGATTTTGTTCTGTCGCAAATTCCCTTCATAAAGCAATCGCCCTCATTCAGCTTTAGTATAGTATTGATTTCGATTTATACCGGCATTCATATTTTAGCCGGTATATATATTGGAATAAGAGCCGCGTTAATTCCCAAATGGCTTTTGTCCAAATCAAAATCATTTGAAAAGATGAAAATTGATTTTGAAGAAGAACAAGATTATTTCCCAAAGACGAAAAAGAAGAAACGGTGGTGGAAAAGATCATCGGGAATTTTGTTGTTTTTATTTTTAATTATTCTGATGATACTTTCATTTTACTTTCCTCAGCTTGGCAAAAACCGCGCCTACGAAATTATGTTTACTCTTGTCCGGGCAATAGTAATAACGTTCTTCTGGTTTTCGATTGTATCACCTTTTGTGCTTAAGCATTTCAAGAAATTTCTTGAGAAGAACAATTTTAAGCACGCTTCGGAGATGAACCGAGTAACTGTCTTATTCCCAAGCTTTAAACGGATAATAAATTTCTGCTGGAGAATATCTTCTATTGAAAAAGGAACAAAAAGAATTAAAAAATTCTTCGCGGATTCTCTTGCACTCTTACTTTTAGCAGAGATTAAAATTGACTAAAAAAATTTTTATAGTTACGGGACAGGTTCATTCAGGCAAGACAACACGCTTAATGCATTGGTCTGCTTCGCAAAAAAAAATTGATGGAATCTTCCAGCCTGTAATTGATGACAAACGGTTCATCTATCACATTGCTTCCCGCACATTAAAATCTTTGGAAGTTAATGCATCGGCAAAAGACGAACACACAATTAGAATCGGTAATTACCGTTTCAGTAAAGATACTTTTGAATGGACGGGAAAAATTCTATTGGATAGTATAAGCAAAGATTTGGAATGGTTGGTGATTGATGAAATAGGTCCTCTAGAATTAGATGGAAATGGTTTGGAGCCGGCTGTATCAAGTATTTTGGATGAGAGAGAAAATGTTTCAGCAAAAATTGTATGTGTTGTAAGAGAAGAAATTTTTCAAAAATTCATTGATTATTACAAACTGCGGGACAGCTACGAAATATTTGAGATCCCTTCTTGATTTTAAGCCCTTGCGGCAAATATTCTTTGCCGCAAAGACACTAATACACTAATTATTAAAAAGCATAGTTGAATGATATATGAATAAGTGTTGTTGATAACTGACTTGTGCTTCCATCATATTCGTTTGCAATTAAACTTGGTTTGCTCGCTGTAACAGATTTGTTAAGTCCAGCTTCAAATGCAGCATTGACTGTTAACGGATCAGAAATTTTATAGCTTGCGCCAACGGTTATGTGACTTTCTACAATTGCCGGGAAGATCGGGAAGATTGTAGATTCCGGAACTGGATTACCGCCATAAGCATAACCAAGTCTCAAAGTTAAATCGTTATTAACATTCAACTCGCCGCCTAATTTAATTACAATAGAATTTTTCCAGTTCATCGGGAAATCCAAATTAAATGTTCCATTGTTGCCAAGCATCTTGTTGATGTTTGCATTTGCACCGTTGGAAAGTTTGATTGTCATTTTATCAAAAGCATTTTCCCAATTTATCCATTCAAAATCAGCTGCCAACATAAAATTATTTGCAGCTTTGTAAGAAACACCAAAACCAAATGACTGCGGGAAAGTAAGATCAACATTCAAATCATAATTAGCTACAACGCCCTTTTTCATATCAATTCCTAATCCAACAAATTGAGCCTTCACAGCTGTTGTAGCTTGTTCTTGGGTCATACCCTGCATCATTGCGCCGGTAACTGCTTTGCCGAATGCATCATCCAATTGTGCTGTCATATCCATAGATGCTTTACCGTTTTCGTAAGTTAGAGATGTTGGCATTGTATAACTCACACCGAACGAAAGCTGATCATCAACTTTATAAGCAAAACCGATTTTACCATTAAAACCAATTCCTGTTAAATCCGTCATCTTTGCAGTTGCTGTAACTTCATCATATCCAAATCCGCCCTGTGCTGGAGGCGCGGCTGGCGGAGCTGCAAACATCATTCCGAATGTCATGCCAGTTGTCGGATCAGCAACACCTTTCATGACTGATGGACTAAGAGAATAGGGCATACCAAATTCAAGCATGCTGTAAACTAAATGAGCGCTGACGCCAACGGAAAAATTTTTATTGAACTTGTAGGCAACAGTTAAACCGCCTTGCATCGAGGCAAGCATAGAATGATATTCTTGAAGATTGTAAGTACCATTCTGATTTCTGTAAAGAGCGTGTTGTAAAGAATAGTCGGCACCCATTCCGCCGGCTGTGAAGAATCCGATTCCCCAGCTAAAATTACTTTCTTTATATTTATTCACATACGCAGCTGCCGGAAGAGGAAAAGTATTTTTGTCACCATTGGCATCATTAAGAGCATTTTTAAAATGAAGCGAGGGAAACATAAGGGAAAGATTTACATCCAGACTTGAATTGTTCAGAAAAGAAATACCAGCCGGGTTAGACATCATAAGTTCCGGGCTGTCGAATGTTCCGATGCTTACTCCGCCGCGTCCCATTGATTTAGCATTAAAGCCAACCAGTCTGGTTCCAGTCTGAGCAAACGCAACAGAGGTCAACAGCACTAAAAAC
>JAKAMS010000394.1 GCA_021812745.1 Bacteroidota bacterium
AAAATTGCAATCAGTTGGATAATCTCGATCTTGGTGGTTGTTTCTCTCAGCGCCATACTTTATCTATCCAAAAAAGAGTTGCATCAAAGTTCGGATGTAATTGTGCTCAATACGGAATTGCGTTTGGCGACTCAAGATATTCTTTCTTCCATTCAGACACTTGAGATAAGCAGCAAACGGTTTATCTTAACCGGAAGTAAAAAAGATTCCGTTAAATATTTTGCCAATTTGGATTCGCTGCAAAATAATCTTGTACGATTAGAAGCACTAGTTAAAGATCAGCCAAGATTTTTCAAATTCTTTTTACCGCTTCAAAGAACCATTAGAAATGAATTATATAAAATAAACCATCTCTCCTTCTCTATTAGGAACGCAAAAATTTTCGATTTGGAAATAGTCAAAATTGAAGAAACCATTTATAAAAAGCTCGATAACTATTGGCAGCTTTTAGACGATGAGGAAGAACAAGCGGCTTTAGAACAGATTCAAGTGCTGCATTCGAAGATCAATAAGAATCTGAATTATTTTTTTATTCTCATA
The DNA here is from genome assembly GCA_021812745.1 of Bacteroidota bacterium. The sequence continues at coordinate 541 of JAKAMS010000394.1, forward strand.
ATAACTTATATTTCTTTGTTAACCGCTTTATTCGTAATAATTTCATCCGATGAAAAAAAACGAAGAAAGTTAGCCGCTGAAGTTTCAGAAAGCAGAAAAGAATTAGACACTATTATTAACACTGCACCCGCATTAATATTTGTAAAGGACATTGAAAAAAGGTTTACACTTCTGAATAAATCTTTTCTGAATTTTTTTAAAGTTGATAAAGAAAAAATTCTGCTTCGCAATAACGAACAGTTAGTCCCCCGGAATGAGCAATGGTTAGCTAACGAAGAAGATGACGCCATTATTAAGAACAAAATCTCTTTAAGAAATATTGAACGGCAGACTTCTCTTGCCGATGGAACAACCACCCGCTGGCTGAATATTAATAAAGCTCCAATGTTCGATGAGAACAACAATGTGGTGGGTATAGTTGGAGTAATGGATGATATAACTACGAGAATAGAATTTCAGAATGAGCTTATAGATACACAAAAGAAGCTTGAAGAATTGAATAAACAAAAAGACAAATTCTTTTCGATTGTAGCTCACGATTTACGAAGCCCCTTTGCCGGTATGCTTGGTTTTGCAGAAATTTTATCGGAAGATTATGCTGAACTATCCGAAGAAGACAAGAAATTTTACATTGACAATATTCAATTATCGCTAAAAAATCTCTTGTTGCTAATTGATAATCTTTTAACCTGGGCACGGCTAAACCTAAACCGGGCAGATTACAATCCCAAAGAAATATCTTTGGCTGAAATAATCGGCTCTGTAATTAGATCTCAAAGCATTGCTGCAACGAATAAAAAAATTGAATTACAAACAAACACTGACAAAAATTTATCGGCATTCGCAGATCCGGATATGATTGAAACCGTAATCCGTAATCTTGTCTCGAACGCAATTAAGTTCACGAATAACGAAGGTATCATAAAAATAAATGCTTTTGAAAATGGACAATCCATAAAAGTAGAAGTTGAAGACAACGGCATTGGAATGAAACCGGAGATCGCGAATAATCTTTTCAAAATTGATGCACATGTTACTACTAAAGGAACTAATGATGAAAAAGGAACCGGGCTTGGTCTAATTATCTGCAAAGAATTTGTTGAAAAACACGGCGGAACAATATCGGTAGCAAGTGAAGTTGGACGAGGGACAACTATCTCGTTCATACTGCCAAATAAAGCTTAACAAATTTTCAAAATCTATCTACTCAAAACTACAATGTGAGTTGTTGACGGTGAGTTCTTTATTTCCTTAAGAATTTTTAAACCCGTTCTTTCCGCAAGTCCGCTAATCCCCTTTCCGGCAATATATGATTTGAAATTTCTGTAATGCTCTCTTCCGGCGACAAACTCAACTGCACTGTTTAAGATTGACCAAAAATTGTCTGGACGCGGAGATAAATAATCAACAACAATTACTTTACTTACCGATTCCGACAGCGCGAGTAAAATGCTTTCTCTTTTATCCTCATCTACTTCGTGAATAACATAAGAGATTACAGCGAAATCATATTGTTTATTTTTAGATTGTAAAAAAGTTTTAGCTTCCGCGTGATGAAAAGAAATTTTTTCCGAAGGATTTTTGGAAAGATTTTTTAATGCCAGATCAATATTTCTTTTTGAAAGGTCAATCCCATCATAACTGCCGAACTTGCTGCCGAGTTGAAATGCTAATCTGCCGGTACCGCATCCGACATCAAGAATTGAAGAATTATCTGATATGAGTGATTTTACTATCCGATAAGCTTTATCTTGATTCGGTGCAATTATTTTATCATAAAATAAACCATCGTACCAATGATTTTTATTTTGAACCGCCATTAATCTTTTCCTCAAAAAAAATATAAGAGGAGAACTTTACAAATAAAGTCTCCTCCTATAAAAATTAAATTAACATCCGCCAACAACTCTTTTTTGTACTTTCTTTACAGGTCCTGCGGATTTATTATTTTTAATCATTACCGGAATTACTTCTTTAGCTTTTTTACGGAAGCGATTTGCGTATTCTTCATCTAGTGTTTTTGGGTTTTCAATCGGCTTGAAGTTCAATATTTGCTCTTTAAATGCATTCAACCCACCTTGTAAAATTTTTATTCGCTTGTCGCCAAGTTCAGTTGCAATAATAGCCATCTTTTTTTCAGTTAATTCGTCATCAGCTACAAACACATTTATCTTATGTTTTAGTGTCAAGATTTTGTTCGGTTCTTTTTCAAACATATTATCAAGCGTAAACAAAGTGGATTTAGGCAGACTCATTTTGGGGTATTCTTTTTCCGGTCTAAAATCAATTATCTGAAACTTATCGTCTTGCTCATCCATCAATCTGTAAGCAAATTCATCCGGCGTCATTGTTTCTAATTTGTATGATTGGACAAAATTTTTGTCTTCTTCCGACTTTATTAAAGAAGCTTTTCTTTCCGGGAAGATAAATGCTGAGGCTGCCATAATTATTCCGATTGAGGCTATTCCAACATAATAAGGTGTTAATCGAATCGGCGATTTTGCTACATTATTTACTTTATTCTCAACTATAGAGGCAAACCAAAATGCTAACAACCCGAACACAACAATAATAAATGCGAAAATATTCT
>JAKAMS010000395.1 GCA_021812745.1 Bacteroidota bacterium
GTAGTCATTTTGTTTATCTCCTGAACATTCAGGATATCCACTCCAAACTCTTCATTACCTATCTTGAAACTGACTAACTGAAGAAGTTCAGTTGAATCGTTTTTGGTTTGAACAGAATTACCCATAACAACTCCTTAATCGGTTAATATGTCTATTTTATGGTCCAATAATTATCGTTTACTAATAGATATTCGACCGTAAAAAGAAAGAGTTGATAATCAAAGTTGTAAGTGGGCTTTTCTTGTGGCAAGCGGTATTATTTTAGTGCGAAAAGAGTACCCTGAACTGCAGAAAAAGTAGCTTTTTAGCTATTATTGATGTGAGAACTATTTGTTGGATTTTCTTAGAATTCCATTAACATCTACGAAATAATCCTGTCCAACAATTTCCTCATAAATTGTAGATAAGTGAATTAAATCATCCCCAAGATTTTTAAAAATGTTTTTGAAAGCATCATCGTACTTAATTATTTCATTCTGATTTACAGTCGTTGATGCTAATTCCTCTTTTATTCTCTGTGCACCGTAATAGATCAACGAAAGCGTTTTTGAATACCTGTCTTTTTTTAAACGATCTCCTGGCTCGTCAAAGGTTAGTTCATTAACAAAATTAAGGAGATATAAAGAATGTTCTTCAATGTAACTTGCTAGTTCCACCAGTTTGTTAAAGAGATCCTGAGTGATAAATAGAACATCTTTCATTGTAATCCCTTTTTCAACTGGCTAATGGTATTCCGAATTCAAAGATTGTGTGGGAATTTTCTTTGCTATCAATTTTTATATAGCCGTTATTAAGCTCTACTATTTTTTTTACTATTGCTAAACCTAATCCCAACCCTTCTTTAGTTTCATCCTCTTTCCCGAATTGATTAAAAAGACTAATTTTATCAACGCCAATGGATTTTATGCCAACACCAGAATCCTTTACTGTTGTTAGATAAAACTTACCGTTTGGCTGTCCGGTAATATTTATAATACTTCCGGTGTGTGAATATTTAATTGAATTTTCTACCAGTTCATTAATAATAAATTCATAATGCTGGTCAGTTATCATAATAGTATTGTTTTCGAAATGAGTTTCAATATCGTTAGCTCTATTGAAGAGATAAGCTTTTTGTGATAGCCGAGATGTAAGAAAGTTATGATCAATCTTATATACGTTCTCTTTTATTTTCGATCTGGTTTCGGGACTGTTTTCATCCAGAAGCAAATCTACATACACTAAAAGTTTCTCCACTCTTCTTAAAAGTCTGCTTCCTGAGAAGTTTATTTTATCTGCCATTACCGACAATTCTTCTTTTGTAAGCGATTCAATATCTTTCAAAATCATTTCAGAAAATCCTAAAATAGAAACCAGCGGAGTGCGTAATTCATGCTGAACTCTTTTTACTAAAGAGAATCTAATAATTTCTCCAACCGACTGACATTTTTCTTTTTTCTTAAACCGTGAATCTATTGCAGAGAGAAGATCTGTAGATTTGTACGGTTTTAATAAATAGTCATCTGCGCCAAGAGTCATACCATCTCTTATGTCTTGCGGTTCAACTTTTGCCGAAAGGAAAATAAATGGTATAGCCGAAGTTAATGGGTTATTCTGAAGTTTTTTCAGCATATCCAGCCCATCCATTCTGGGCATTCTAATATCGCTTAATATTAGGTCGGGCAAACTATTAAGAGCAATATTATATCCTTCATAGCCATCTTCGGCACTTATCACTTCAAATCCTTCGGTTTCAAGTAACTCGCTAATATTCTCTCGAATAACAGTTTCATCTTCAACAACCAGAATTTTTTTCACAAAGATCTCTCATGTTTACAATACAAATATTCGTAGAGATGCATTAAAAATTAACAGTAAATGTTGCGGAAGAGTTATTAATGTGACAAGCGGGATAATTGTTGTTTGAATTCTATTGTCGGCGATTTCAAAAAAATTAAACTATGCTTTGCCTAATTCTTGCCGAATATCTTTTACTAATTACAAAAGGTTCGGAAACATGTTTCAAGTAAATTAAAAAACTCGAGTTATAAGATTTTTCCATTTTTAATAGGTAATCAAGATTGGCTATAGTGGAGCGGTGAATTCTTAAGAAATTTTTATTAGGCAGTAATTCTTCCCAACTACTTATGGATTTTCGTACAAGAAAAGTTTTTCCGTCTACTAATTTTAGAGAAGTATATTGACTCTCTGCTGAAATAAAAATGATTTCATTAATTTTTATTAAGTGGGGTTCACAATTAACATTTACAAATATTTTATCATCATTTGTCAGACTAGTTTGAGGTTCCGCTTGCTGCTGCGGTTCAACCAGATCTCCTTTTAAAGTCTGGACGCGTTTTAATCTTATTTCGATTGATCTGAGCAAATCATCTGCTTTGAACGGCTTAAATAAATAATCATCCGCACCGCTAAGCATTCCTTTCCTAATATCATCCCGCTCAACTTTTGCTGTAAGAAAAATAAAAGGAACGGATTTTGTGAGTTCGTTTTGAGATAATGTTTCGAGAACACCATATCCATCAATTCCGGGCATCATTATATCGCAAATTATCAAATCGGGTATTTCTTTAATTGCAGTTTCAATCCCTTCTTTACCGTCTTTACTTGAAATTACTGTATAATTTTCTTCGGTTAGGAGGGTGGTGATATTCTCGCGTACCTTTTTTTCGTCTTCTATGATTAATATTTTTTTATTCATCACTTCTCCTAGGAAGTTTAATATTGAATGTGGTTCCTTTTCCAATTTCTGAATGGTAACTTATTACCCCATTGTGTAAATCTACTGCTCTCTTAACAATAGAGAGCCCGAGTCCTGTACCTTCAATCTCACCAACATTTTTAGTCCTATAAAAGGGTTCGAAAAGGTGAGTTTTATCTTCCTCTGGAATTCCAATACCTTCATCTTTTACATTTATCACTACACTATCACTAGTTGAGAAAACTAGAAACTCTACTTTACTTCCTTTGGGGGAATATTTGAAAGCGTTGGAGAGAAGATTCGTTATTATAAAGCGGATTAATTTTGGATCGAGCTCAAATATTTCTTGATCGGCAGTGTATTTGAAGATCAACTTATGATTTTTATCTTCGTTGAATTTTAATTCCTCAATTATATCCCAGCAAAAAAG
>JAKAMS010000396.1 GCA_021812745.1 Bacteroidota bacterium
TAAGCGGGAACGCTGTTGGAGAAAAAGCGGGATTGATAATTTTCGGTATGGACTATTCATATATCTGTCTAGAGAAGACAGAAGCCGGTTATAAAATTTTGCAGGTCGTTTGCAAAAACGCAGATAAGAGAAATAATGAAGAAATAATTTCATCTGCCGAAACCAAGAGCAGTAAGATATATCTCAAAGTTGATGTAAGACCGGAAAACAATACTGATCTGATTCCAAAGGTTTTATGCAGTTTTAGTTACAGCGAAGATGGAAAAACATATCAACCCGTTGGAAACGAATTCACAGCAAAAGAAGGAAAGTGGGTCGGTTCTAAGGTGGGCATTTTTGCTGTTGCACCAAATAGAAATACGAAAACCGGTTTTGCAGATTTTGATTGGTTCAGATTCACGAAGTAGTTTTTTCAAAAAATTTTTTACTAATGGTTTTTTATTAATCAAATTAATTTAGGAAATACTTTGGCACATTCTAAAAAATTCTTTCTCCTTTTTTTCTTTCTCTTAGTTCTGAATCTTTCAGCTCAATCAACTTTTTATGTTGATCCAGTTAACGGTAATGATTCTAATAGCGGAACAATTGATCAGCCATTTAAAACTATTAGCAAAGGAATAAGCGCACTGACTTCAAGCGGAACGATTTACCTAAGAGGCGGAACGTATTTATTATCAAATTATGTAAAACCATCAAAAAGCGGAACTGCGTCCGGCTATTTTAATTTATGGGCTTATCCCGGTGAGAAACCGGTCCTTGATTTTTCCGGTGAAAGTTTAGGTACAAGAGGAATTTATCTGACAGTGAGCTACTGGAATATAAAAGGTCTCGAAATTAAAAATGCAGGTGATAACGGAGTTTATATTCAAGGTGGCTTTAATACTATTGAAAATTGTTCTATCCATGATAACAAAGATTCCGGATTGCAAATAAGCGGAGGCGGACACGACAATAGAGTTATCAATTGCGATTCATATTATAATGCCGATCCACCAGATTATGGTGATGCTGATGGATTTTCACCAAAAATGGATGTGGGTGACAATAATTATTTTTATGGATGCCGCTCATGGAATAATTGTGATGACGGATGGGATGGATACTTGAGAGGCGCCAATAATGTAACTACTACTTTAGAAAATTGCTGGACATGGAAAAATGGATATTTAAAAGACGGTACTGATCCCGGACCACAAGCCAACGGAAACGGTTTCAAAATGGGAGGAAGTGATAACAAAGATTTGATGCACAATTTTGTACTAAAAAATTGTCTTTCATTTGACAATAAAGTTAAGGGATTCGATCAAAATAGTAACAAGGGTTCAATGACTCTTTATAATTGTACAGGTTTTAGAAACGGTACGTATAATTATAGCATAACCACTACTGTGAGCGCGGGAAAAAGTGTAACAATTAAAAATAGCATATCGCTGGCTTCCACGGGTGTTGCACTAATGGGTAGTGTGATTCAACAGAACAACAGTTGGTCGCCCGGTTTTTCAGTATCTAATATTGATTTCCAAAGCATAGATCCCAGTTCTGCATATGGTCCAAGAAAACCGGACGGCAGTTTACCCGATATTGAATTTATGCATCTTCAACCTGGCAGTAATCTTGTTGATACTGGTGTCAATGTTGGAATTCCTTTTACAGGTATTGCGCCTGATCTCGGTGCGTTTGAATATGGTATGACAATGCCGACAAATGTTGAATCTTCAAATCAAATTCCGGATGAATTTTTACTTGAACAAAATTATCCCAATCCATTTAATCCGGTTACAACAATAAGTTATCAGATACCGGCAGACGGTCACGTTGAACTGAAAGTGTTTGACCTATTAGGTAGAGAAGTTGCTTCGTTAGTTAATTCAGAACAAGCCAAAGGAAAATATAGAATCAAATTTGACGGCAGTAACTTTAGCAGCGGTATCTATTTCTATCAGTTGAGAACTTCAAACTTTGTTGGGACCAAGAAACTTTTAATACTGAAATAAATATTTCGTTCCCAAAGCACAATATGGATTTACCTTGAAATCTAACTTGACAAAGATGAAAATTTTTTGGAATTTTAGTTAGCGATAAAGTAATCAATAAAGTGAGCAGAAAATTTTAACTAATAAACAGGCTTAATTTTAAATTCAAAACCAAATGAGGTGGATTATGAAAAAAGTAATTACCATTATTTCTGTAGCTGCATTATTTCTAATAACCACAATGTCTTTGCATGCGCAGACTGCTGCAAACGCTACTTGGGCTCTAACTGCCGATACAACAGTTGCTGTTACAGGTGATGTTGTAGCCGATGGTTTGGTAAGGGCTGGGGGATTTGCGATAAAAGACTATGCGGGAGCTACTATGCTAACACCTGCATTAAGGTTATACTTTGGGTCAACTCAATGGGGATTAGAAACAGCACCGCTTTTTACCAGATATGTCGAGTTCAAAGTTTCTCCCAAGCCAGGGTTTTCATTTAATGTTGATTCAGTCTCGTACATAATGGCTTGTACAGGAACATCTGGTCATATTTTTGGTAATGTTTATTGGGATATTGATCCTACATTTGGTTCAAAGGTAATAGTTGATACAAGCACAGTTGCTGTAGCAGACATACGCTCAGAAGCATATGTAGTAAAAACTTATGGCGTCAACTTTACAGTTGATAATGGCAAATCTTTCATGTTAAGATTCTACCCATGGTATAATGGGTCCATGAGCAACAGTAAGTATTTCGTACTTCAAAATATAGTAATTAAGGGTACAACTACACCGGCATCGGCAGTGGAGGGAGAGACAGAAATTCCAGCCAATTTTAAGTTGGAACAGAATTATCCTAATCCATTCAACCCGACAACAAGTATCTCCTACTCAATTCCAAAAACTGCATTTGTTACTCTAAAAGTTTACAATCTTATCGGTCAGGAAGTGGCTAGTCTTGTAAACGAAATTAAAGATCCGGGTAATTATAAATCCACTTTCGACGCATCTAAACTTTCGAGCGGAATTTATTTTTATAGATTGGAAGCAGGAAACTTTGTCTCAATAAAGAAAATGGCTTTGATGAAGTAGTAGCTATATTATTTTTTTAAAGACGGGACGGAATTTTTTCCGTCCCGCGGCTAT
>JAKAMS010000397.1 GCA_021812745.1 Bacteroidota bacterium
GGTACTTCAACAGGCGGAATGATGATGAAAAAATTTGGACGGGTTGGAGATTCCCCAATCATAGGTGCTGGCACTTACGCGAACAATAACACATGTGCGGTTTCGGCTACCGGTTACGGTGAATATTTTATCCGCCTTGGTGTTGCAAAGGATATTTCTGCTTTGATGGAGTATAAAAATTATTCTTTGAAAGATGCCGCGAATGAAGTTATTATGAATAAACTTGGCAAATTGGGAGGAGACGGCGGAATAATTGCAATAGACAAAAATGGTAATGTTGCTATGCCGTTTAATACAGATGGAATGTACAGAGGACAATACTTAAACGGAGAAGAACCGGTTGTTAAAATCTATAAAGAATAAAAGGAATATTCTGATTTCTGTTAAAGAGAAATTTTTCATGATTCTTAAAATGTAAATCCTCACAAGGAGGAAAGATGTCTATAATAGTACAAGTTAATTATTTGGCGGTTTTAGTCTGTGCTATAGTTTCAATGATCATCGGCTCGGTATGGTATAGCCCGATGCTGTTGGGAAGAACTTGGATGGAGGAAGTTGATAAATCGGAAGAAGAGTTAAAAAAAGAATTCAATCCATTGAAGACTTATGGAATAGCATTCATTAGTAATTTGTTTATCGCTTTTTCTTTAGCGCAATTAATGGCTCACAGCAACGCAACGACAGTTGCCGCGGGAATCCGGTTAGCGTTTCTTTGCTGGTTTGGATTTATTGTTGCGCCAATGGTTATAAATTCCTTATTCGAAGGGAAATCTATTAAGCTTCTTTTGGTTGATTCAGGGCACCATTTAATTGTAATTCTTGTTTTTGGAATTATTCTCGGCGCTTGGTCCGCATAAATTTTTTAATAAAAAAGATTTTGAGAAGGTAATCCAGCCGTCTCTATAGGACAGATAGGAATCTATTTAATGAAAATTGATCTTGTTGTTTTTGATCTTGACGGAACACTAGTCAGCTCTCACGAAACAATTTATAAAGCAACACTGCATGCACTAAAAGAAATAAACGTCTCAGCTGTAATGCCGGAAGATAAATTTTATAATATGATAGGACTTCACTTTGAAGATATCTTCCATGAATTTGGTTTCGCCGTTCCGGATTTTGAAAAGTTTCTAACTATTTATAAATCAATCTACTTCGATTACATTGACTCATCCGTTGTTTATCCCGGCGTGGAAGAAGCCATCTCTAATCTGAAGGATAAAAAAATTAAAGTAAGTTTGTTAACCACAAAAGGGCAGGATCAGGCGGAATTAATTCTTCGGCATTTTTCTTTGTTTGATAAATTTGATTACGTTATGGGGCGTCGCCCGGGACTTGCGCATAAGCCGTCGCCGGAACCGCTTCAAAAAATTTGTACGGATTTGAAAACCAATATTCTAAATACTCTTATGGTTGGTGATTCTGAGATGGATATTCAATGCGGTATAAACGCCGGATCAAAAACTTGTGCAGTAACTTACGGATATAGAACAAAATCAGAATTGCAGAAATCTTCGCCCGATTTTTTGATTGACAAAATTCTTGACGTAGAGTATATAGTTAATGGTAAATAGAAATTATTTGGAACAGAAGACGGCAATGGATAAAAACGGAAAAGTCTCGACGAGTTTAATTAATGGAATTGCGACCATCACGTTTGCTCATCCTAAAAGCAATTCGCTTTCATCAAGAATGGTGCGGGAAGTAACAGGCGCAATAGAAAAATTTGCAGAAGATAAACACGCTCACGTAATAGTAATTCGCAGCGATGGCGATAAAGCATTCTGCGCCGGAGCGTCATTTGATGAATTGTTAGAAATAAAAGATTTAAAAACCGGTAAAGAATTTTTTATGGGCTTTGCGCGGTTAATTAATGCAATGCGAAAATGTCCAAAGTTTATTGTTGCGCGCGTGCAGGGAAAAGCCGTGGGTGGTGGAATCGGAATTGCGGCGGCGGCAGACTATACAATGGCATCTAACGAAGCGTCCGTTCGCCTGAGCGAGTTAATGCTGGGCATCGGTCCGTTTGTGGTTGGTCCCGCTGTTGAAAGAAAAATCGGAAAGACTTCATTTATAACAATGTCTATTGATGCAGAATGGCACGATGCGTTTTGGGCTAAGCAGAATGGATTATTCACGAAAGTTTTTGCTAATAGCCAAGATCTTGATGAAGCAATTTCTGCGCTTGTAAAAAAAATCGCGGGATGTAATCTGGAAGCAATTTCCCAAATGAAAAAAGTATTTTGGGAAGGAACAGAAAATTGGGATGAACTTCTTGAACAGCGCGCGGAAATTAGCGGAAAACTTGTTCTAAGCGACTTCACAAAAAATTATATTAAAGCGTTCAAGGATAAATAAGAACAAAAATTTTTCACAACTAAAACCAGAGAAAGAATTGAAAAAGACATTAATAATTTTCGCGGCTATGGTTCTATGCTTACAAGTGTCAACAATTTCTGGACAGCAGGCTGCCAAACCAGCCGACTGGACTGCTATGAAATTTCTATTAGGAGAATGGACCGGAGAAGGAAACGGCACACCGGGCGAAGCCACAGGTTCTTTTACATTCTCTTATGATTTACAAAAAACAGTCTTGGTAAGAAAAGGTTATGCCGAGTATCCCGCGCAGAATGGAAGACCGGCATTCCGGCATGATGATTTGATGATAGTTTTTCATGAAGAGAATGAAACCAAAGCAATTTATTTTGACAATGAAGGACACGTCATTAATTACAAAGTAAATTTTTCCAAAGATTCGCTTTCAACAATATTCGTTAGTGATGCCGTGAATGCCGCACCGCGCTTTAGGTTTACCTACACAAAAATTGATAATGATAAAATGAAATTTAGTTTTGATATTGCACCTCCCGGAAAACCGGAGGAGTTTACAAAATATATTGACGGCGTAGTTGCAAGAAAAAAATAAGAGACAAATCCAAACCGATTCTATGCTCAATAATTTTAAGTATCATCATCTGGGAATTCCCACCAAAGAAAAGCGAGAGAATGAAATCTATCTCGAAAAATTTAAAACTTATGTTTCAGGCTACAACACAAGTCCATTTCAAATTGAATGGATGCGCTTTGAAGAAGATGC
>JAKAMS010000398.1 GCA_021812745.1 Bacteroidota bacterium
TGACATATTCAGCTAACTCTGCAGCAATCTCCTGGTTTTCTACCAGCAGTGAATATTCTTTATCAAAAATTTTTACTTTCAGCTTCTTTTTTTCGTTCATTTTATCTCTATTCCATCTTTAAACTAAATTAAGAACGCAAATGATAGTCTATCTTTGCTATCAGTTCGCTAATCTTGTTCTTAAGCGCTTCCTTCTCCTCTAAATTAAAGTTTTCACCCCCGAAAATATTATCGCCATTAAACAGCGACTTACTAACTTTTCCTTCCATCTCCGAAATTTTCTTTTTCAGAGTATCATTTTCTCTTTCAAGTAAAACAATTCTGTTATTTAATGCTTGATTTGCTTCCTGTAGATCACTTCCCTTTTGCAAGAAATAATAGATCTGTTTTTCAAGAGCATTCAACTCATCAATAAACAAATCATATTTAGAAATTTCCGACAATCAAGCGCCTCTTAGCTGTGCATTAAATTTTTGTTCAACTGATTTAACCGTCTTACTAAATACTTTTTCTATCTCTTCTTCTGTTAATGTCTTAGCCGGATCGTAATACTCCAACTGAAAAGCAAGACTCTTTTTGCCCGATCCTAAGCTTTCACTTTGAAAGATATCAAATAACTTTACATTATGCAACAAGTTAGAACCATTTTCCTTTATAACTTCGGAAACCTGATCTGCCCTAATATTTGAATCTAATACAAAAGCACAATCGCGGTAAACCTTCGGGAATTTCAACAAATCCTTAAATGCTTTTTTAGGAATCGGTATATGTTTAATTTCATTCAGATTTGTTTGGAAAAGAAAAACATCTTGATTTATATCGAACAAGGAACAGATCTCTTTTTTGAGTTTTCCGCAATTTCCTATATTCTTTTCATTGGCAACAATTTCAAAAGCATAATCTAAGAATGCAGAATCGTTCTCTGAGTAATTATCTGCAATTGTAACTCCAGGTAGCAAATTATTCAGGAATGAACTTACCAGTCCTTTCATATCGTGAATATCAAATGCTCTATCTTTCTCAAACCATTCTGTTCTTATAGAATTTCCGGTCGCAATCAAAAGTAATTGTTCGTTCTCTTTGAAATCATCGAAGCTCTTGATTTTTGTTTCGCTTAATTGTTCAAAGACTTTACCGATTTCAAAAAGTTGTAGATCTTTTTCATTTACTTTCAAGTTGTTGGAAATTGTTGTCAGCATTCCGGGTAGCAAAGAAGGACGCAAATGCGACATTTCACTGCTTTGCGGATTCATAACATGAACCGGTTTACCAAAACGGTTTGCTGTTTCTTCACTTAGAAGTGAATTTGTAATTATTTCATAAAATCCAAGTGAGTTTAGAACTACTCTAACTTTATCGTCAAATGCAGAGTGATCTACTTTCTCTTCGAGTGTTACAGAAATTTTGCTTACTTCAGGAATCTTATTGTAGCCGTAAATTCTGGCAACTTCTTCAATCAAATCAATTTCCCTCTCAACATCATGGCGGTAAGAAGGAATATTTACATTTAATTCACCTTTGGAATTATCAGTTATTTCAAATCCAAGGCTAGCAAGAATATTTTCGACTTCCAAGCTTTCAATATGATAACCTAATATTTGATCGAGTCTGGAGAAACGAAGTTTAGTGCTTCTTTTAGAAATTGTTTTTGGATAAGCATCAATCTCGCCAAAAGATATTTCACCGCCGGCAGTTTCTTGGATTAACTGAGCTGCTCTTTGAGCCGCCCACAAAGTAATATTTGGATCTGTGCCCCGTTCAAAACGATAAGAAGCATCTGTTGAAAGTCCAAGATTTTTTGCTGTTTTTCTAATCGAAGATGGATTGAAGAATGCGCTCTCAATTAAAACATTTTTTGTTGATTCTGTAACTTCGGAATTTTCTCCTCCCATCACTCCTGCAATAGCAACCGCTCTCTTAGTGTCGCAAATCATTAAATCTTTTGGCTGAAGATTTCTCTCTTTGGAATCAAGAGTTGTGAATTTTGTTTCATTACCGGCAGAGCGGACAATTATTTTTTTCCCGTTTAGCTTATCTAAATCGAATGCATGAAGCGGCTGTCCGACTTCGTGAAGAATGAAATTTGTAACATCAACAACATTATTGATCGGGCGCGAGCCAATACTTTTTATTTTTTTCTTTAACCAATCGGGAGATTCTTTTATCTGAACATTTGAAACAACTTTACCTACGTAACGTGGACAATTTTCAGCATCAACAATGTCTACAGAGGCAAGTTCAGTTGATTTCTTTCCTGTCTCATTCAATTTAATTTCGGGATATTTCAACGGGCGGTTAAACAGTGCCGAGAGATCGCGGGCAATTCCTATATGACTTAATGCATCCGCACGGTTTGGCGTAATTGCAATTTCAAGCACTACATCATTCATTTCAAGCGCGTCAGCAATTGGAGTTCCCTCTTTCACAGAAGAATCCAAAACCATAATGCCTTCATGATTATCGCTAATGTTCAATTCACGTTCCGAGCAGATCATACCAAATGAAACCTCTCCGCGAATCTTTGCTTTTTCTATCTTGAATTTTCCATTGGGGATAATTGAACCAACTTTAGCAAATACAACTTTTTGACCAGTTGCCACATTTGGCGCACCGCAGACTACATTAAATTCTTCTTTACCATCACTAACTTTGCATAATGATAACTTATCGGCATTCGGATGTTTCTTAGCTTCAACCACAAAGCCGACTATCATATTCTCATAATTTTTTGCTTGATCTTCAATTTCTTCAACTTCTAATCCCGCATAAGTCAATTTATCAAGAATATCTTCTAACGATATATCTCTTATATTGATGTAATCATTTAGCCAGTTAAGAGAAATTTTCATTTTATCACCTTGATACTTTTACACTAATCCACTCTATCTGTAGACTGGTTAGAATTGCGTTAAGAATCTTTTGTCGTTGTCAAATAAAATTCTGATATCTCCGATACCATACTTAAGCATTGCAGTTCTTTCTACACCCATTCCAAAAGCATAACCGCAATATTTTTCCGGATCAATTCCAACATTTTTTAATACATTCGGGTCAACCATGCCGCATCCAAGAACTTCAAGCCAGCGTCCTTCTTT
>JAKAMS010000399.1 GCA_021812745.1 Bacteroidota bacterium
TCAAGTCGTAACCGTTCAAATATTTTCTTACAAACTTTGGATTGAAATTTTTGTTCACTCCTAACAAATCGTGAAGCACAAGCACCTGTCCCGAAGTAAATGGACCCGCCCCGATTCCAATAGTCGGAATTTCCAATTCATCTGTAATTTTTTTTGCAGCTTCAGCGGGAATCATTTCCAATACTATAGAAAAGCAGCCGGCTTGTTGAAGCAATAGAGAGTCTTGAAATATTTTTTTTGCAGCAAGCTCATCTTTTCCTTGCAGCTTAAATCCACCGAGCTGATGAACCGACTGCGGCGTTAAACCAAGATGCCCCATCACGGGCACACCGGATTTAACAAGATGTTCAATCATTTCAAGATTGCCATCGGCTCCTTCAATCTTAACCGCTTGCGCGCCTGCCTTCATAAATCTATCAACCGATTCCATCAAGTAACTAAGATTTTTTCTATGAGCAAGAAAAGGTAAATCTCCAATGAGAAATTTATTTTTCAATCCGCGCTTAACTGCTTCAATGTGATAACACATCATTTCTAATTCGGCGTTCACAGTAGTTTCGAAACCATGCATAACCATTGCCGCGCTGTCTCCAACTAAAACCGCATCTATGTCGCTTTCATCAATAATCCGGGCAGACCAATAATCGTAACACGTAACGAGAGAAATTTTTTTCTTCTCATTTTTCATTATCTGAAAATCTTGAATTGTTTTCATCGCTTACTCTTCTCAAAAAGTTTTATAAAGGATTTATAGACGTCTTCAAGCGGAGAATTTTTCAGTTGACGCAAGTGTCGTTCGATTGTTTTTGTATCGCCTCTTTTTAACGGACCGGTAAGCGGATCATTCGACTTAATGAGATTTTCTGAAATAGAGACAAGGAATTGATGCGCTGCCTCGCTGGGCAAGAGTAAATCATCTTTTAGATAATTAAAAAAATTCTGCCACAAGATCGTTGTAAAATTTCCGGCAATACTGCACCACGCATGATAAAGTTCTTTTTCCTCTTTATAAATCTCGAAGTTAGGATTTTGTAATTGCGGAAATAATTCATGGAAATTTTTTCTTCCCTTTTCAGTTACAAAAGGAATTGATTTGTAAAACCGGAGGTCGAATAAAACTTCTGAAAAACTTGCAAGCGGATGCGCGCTTTCTGCTTCTTCAATTGATAGAACGCCGGAACAATGAATCCAAATTAATTGAGGCGAAATCTTACTTTTATACTCGCGTATAAAATTTTCTATCTGATCGTCTCGGATCAACAACAAAATTCGATCTACCGATTCAGACTGGTTAGAAAGTTTGACGAACTCAAATAGATTTTCGCGGACACATTGAATGTAAGAAACGCCGAGTAGATCAAAGTAATGGAGGAAATGTTTGGCAAGCCGTCCGTTGCCAACGATAAAATATTTAGGTTTGCCGCTTTTGTTAGGTACCTGTCCCAAAGATCAAGTCCTTTAAAAAATTTACAATTAAAAGTAACCGTCCGAATCTTGGATCAGTTCTAAATGATAAAATTTTCTATGGAGAAAATAGTTTTATTTTTTCAATCAAGCAAAAATTGTTAATCATTATTCTTGAAGCGTATCTAATGACATAGTCATCCCTATGGGAAAAGGTCTTTTATGCAATTTTACTATATGAATACAAACCCAATTCAAAATATTTTTATTTTAGATATACCTTTTTAGAGTAGACTCATGGATGTTTCAGCCAATTCTTGTTTCTGTTTCCGCTCTCCCGAGAAAATGCCTTCGGGATTGCTCATAATCTTGATCTTCTCGAAAAGAGTAATGCCGAAGGCATCCCTCTGGGAGAATATAAACACGATTATGAGCAAGAAAAATTTTTATCCCCCTCTCAAAGCACTCACTATATTTAATCTCGCCGCGCGTACTGATGGCAGGAATCCGCCTACAAAACCCATTACCACAGCAAAGATGAATGATGAAATCACAATTGACGGCGACAATGCAAACGAAAACGATAACTCGGCAAATGAACTAAAATTCAAAGTTGATACTGTAAAAAATTGCAAGAAGGATGCAAAGAATAATCCAACTACTGCACCAATCAGTGAGATAAAAAGAGCTTCTGTTAAGAATGCAATTAAAATACTTCTTCTGCTGAAACCAAGCGAGCGCATCGTTCCGATTTCAACTGTACGGTTTGCAACTGCGGAATACATTGTTATCATGGCGCCAATAATTGCCCCGATGCT
Source organism: Bacteroidota bacterium (assembly GCA_021812745.1). The sequence continues at coordinate 2,223 of JAKAMS010000399.1, forward strand.
GAATATGACAGTTATAAATATTCCAAGTACGCGAATAAAAGTGGCAAGGAACTCCGATTGCTCTTCAAAAAATTTCTGCTCTATTTTCGGCTCGAATTGTACAAGACGGCGGTCTGTCTCAAATGCTCGTTTACATTTTTCAAAGTTATCTATGTTATCAAGCTTAAATGTAAGTGTAGATACAGAGCTTCCTCGATTGAAAGCGTTAAGCAGTTGATCGGAATCTCCCCATAACTCTGAATCAAAACCACTTCCGTTGGATTCAAAAATTCCTACAATTGACCAATAGTCGCCAGCAAATTTTACTTTACTTCCAATCTGGGCACCGAGAAACTTTTTGGAAATCGCTTCACCCACAATCAGTTCACGCAATGATGGATTAAACATTCTTCCTTCTTTAATTTTTATCTGCGGACGAAGCAGAGTAACTTCTTGTGAAACTCCTCGCACAGTAACATTACTCATACCGCCCTTTTTTATCTCAAGATTTATTACCACAACCGGTTCTTCAGAAATTATCTGTTTACCATTTGAATCTTTTGCAATAAATGGGAGAGTCCTGATCACGTTACGTGTATCGCCGTCAATAATACTTGAGATTTCACCATTAGAAGCTTTTCTTGTAACCATCACATTATCCGGTGCACCGGTTGCAACCAAAGTTTTTTGTACACCGTAAGCCATCATTAAGACAGCAGCAAAAACAAATACAACCAACGCAATACCGGTAACTGTAATTGTAGTTGTAAGTTTTCTAGTTTTAAAACTTTTTAGAACATATTTGAATGGAACTGCCATGTTTACCTCTTTTTGTCATTCCGCACTTGATGCGGAATCTATTTAGACTAGATTTCAGTTTCCGTTGGGA
>JAKAMS010000400.1 GCA_021812745.1 Bacteroidota bacterium
AAACCTAAACCAAGCCGCACAGTATTTAAGCATATCGAATTCACAACTGTACAAGTACACAAGTCAAAGAAAGATTCCGTTTCATAAACCGGCTGGGAAGTATCTGTACTTTTTTAAGGGTGAATTGAACGAATGGATTAAGAGGAATGAAGAATGTCGATTGACGAATGAGGAAGGCGAAATTATGAATGATGAATTGGAAAAAGCGGAGACCGCAGGCAGCAGACCGGAGACGGAAGGAACGGAGACCGGAGACGGCAGGCAGGAGACCGGAGAAAATCAAATTGAAATGTTTGAGGAGGAAACGGAGCCGCCGTGAGGGAATGAAGAATGTTGAATGATGAATGAAGAATGTAAGTCAATTAAAAATTCAAAAGTAGTGGAAGTATGGAAGAGTTGAACAATATGGATAATTCGAAAAAGGCAGAGCGCAAAGAGCAAAGCGATGCGCTGGAGATATTCAACAATTTCTCTACTGAGGAATTAGAAAAGATAAAACTACTTGTTGGAATACTTGGAATAGGAAAACAGCAGACGATGAAAAAAGAAATAAACGTACAACAAGGATTTAATGAGTACAATAAACTGATAGAATTTAACCTGGCAAAAAAATCTATTGAAGCTGCGAGGACAGCCGAAAGAAGGTTTTTAGAATTCATACCCGGTAATAGAGAATTGAATTCTTTAGACAGGAAAGATGCTGAAAGTTTAATGATGAAAATTTCTAAGACCGCACCACTTGGCAGCTACAACTATCTTAAAGTTTATAGAACAATTTTCAACGTATTTGTGGACTGGAATTATGTTTCTGCGAATCCTTTCTTAAAAGTTAAACTGCCCAAAAGACAAAAAGATGAACCTGTTGTATTTACAGAAGAACAAATAAGAATTATTTGTGAAGGGCTAACAGCGATAGGCAAGGAAGTTATTGCCGATATGGTTCTCTTTGCTGTAGAAACAGGTTTGAGACTAGATGAAGAAAATAATTTACGGTGGAGCGATGTTGATTTTAAGAATCAATTTATAACGATAGGTAATAAACACTTCAACACTAAATCAAAAAAGATAAGAAGGATTCCTTTTAATGAAAAATTGGAAAAAATATTATTAAGGAATTCGAATCGACAGCTAAAGAAAGGTAACCCACCTCTCTATTCCCTACCCCGCATTGACAGAAATTACGTTGAACATGAAGCTGGAGAAAGAACAGGATTTGTTTTTGTGCAGAGCAATGGGAAACAGTATAGAAAAGATACAATATCAAAATCATTGAAGAAGGTAATAAAGGTGACCGGTTTACCAGGTGAACTCCACTGGCATTGTTTAAGAGCGACAGCAGCTACACGCTGGGCAAATAATAAGGTACCTATATTCACTGTTTCAAAGCTTCTGGGGCACTCTTCGGTAAATGTAACAACCAGGTACTATGCAAAAATTGACTTGGAAGAGTTGAGAGATGCGGTTAATAGGTTGTAGGGTTGAGTATTGGAATGTTGGAATAAACCGGAGGATGTAATGACTTATTTGTGGCAAGAAGAAAGAGGAAAGAGATTTTATAAGGTTCAAACTGATGATAGTGATGTTGCGAAGAAAATGAAAAGAAGAAATGGATTTCATTTGTGCGGGTTTGCGGTTAATGCTGGGCTTTGGATTTTTAGCTGCGAATTTAGTCGACCGGATATAGCAAAGAAGACTTTGAAATCTATAACAGGTAAAAATGTAAAAATCGATTCTGACGGGACTTTTGTTTATGAGTAGGTGGAAATGTAGGGGTATGATAAAATTAAATGTACTGAGAAGAAAAAGCGGGGTGAAACCTACGCTATTTCGTCATCAAAAAGGTCATTGGTTCATTAAGTCATTAGTCATTTGTTGAAGGAAATTTAAGAACAAGAATAAGATCAAGGTCAAGATTAAGATCAAGATCAACTAAAGAGTAAGAATAATAAAAAGGAGAACATAAAATGAAGTTTAGAGAGTTAGCGAAGGTTTATAATAAAATTTTTGGGTTTAATGTTTTGCCTGTCAAAGGCAAACGGCCAACTATAAGCTGGGAGAATTGGCAGCTAATTGAGCAAAGCGAAAATGATGTTGAGGAGTTTGGATGGAATCCGGAGATAACAGGCATTGGCGGCATCTGCGGAATAAATGAAATTAGGAATTTGGATTTTGATATGGTTACAAGTTCAGAAATAGTTGAATTGTTTTCTAAGCGGTTGGGATTAGGAAATAAATATCCTTGGATTGTTAAAAGCGGAAGCGGTAAAGGTTATCATATTTGGTTTCGTGCGAATGAGAGTGAATTAATAAATAAAATATTAAATGGTCCAAAGAGTGTTTATAGATTGAATTTGAAAAATCCCGATTTATGCGATCATATAGAGTTAAGGTGGAACCGCGCGCAAACAATCTTGCCTTATTCCTTTCATGAGATTGGAAAGATGTATGAGTTTGTTTATGAAGATCCAAAGGAAATGCCGAAAGAAATTAGTGCTGAGGTATTGCTTGAATGCCTTGAAGAGTTTTGCGATCTGGAAAAAGAGAAAGAAGTTCTTGCCGTAGGTAAAAGAACTTTTGAGCCGGCTGGATTTGATATTGAGAAATTGGAAAGCGCAATAGATTTTTTAGGTGCGAAGCTTCCAGGAAATTGTTATGAGGAATGGTACCGAATAGGATTTGGACTTGTAACAATCGGAGAGGAAGGAAGAAAATATTTTTTGAAGATGAGCTTGAGTAACCAGTATTACCATGATTCTGAATTTGAAATAAATAAAAAGTTTGATGAGCTGCTGCGGAAGTATGACGGAAGAATAACTCTAGGAACTGTTTATCATATTGCAGAGAAGTATGGCTGGCAAAAACCGTTTGTTAAATTCTGGTATATGGAAAATGATAAGACTAAAATATCAAAGCAGAACTTTAAAAGATTTCTTGAGGAAAATGGTTTTTGCAAGCTGCAGCTGGAACACGGATATATTTTGCTGAAGGTGAGTAAAAATATTGTCCGGGAAGTTGAGATCTTCAATATCAAAGATTTTGTAATAAATTATTTAAAGAGTTTAGATGATGAATTATTTACAGAT
>JAKAMS010000401.1 GCA_021812745.1 Bacteroidota bacterium
ACGGATTAATTTCACAAACGAATTTCCTAAAAAGAGTTGATACAATTCTTAAAACTCTTCAGCAAAAAATTAAATCTCCGGTTGATATCGAGTTCGCTTCTGACGGCAAAGATTTTTATATGCTTCAGTGCCGTCCGCAAAGTTTTGCCGGAGATTCCAACTCAGATACAATTCCAAAAGATGTTCCTCTGGAAAGAATTATCTTCACTGCGCAGCGTTTTGTCTCTAACGGTAGAATGCCCGATGTTACACATATTGTTTATGTTGATCCGCAAAAGTATTCCGATATTACAGACATAGACAAGTTGTTGCAGGTTGGTCGTGCAGTAAGCAGATTGAACAAAACACTTCCAAAGAGAAAATTTATTCTGATTGGACCCGGCAGATGGGGAAGCCGCGGCGATATCAAACTTGGCGTAAACGTAACTTACTCCGATATTAACAATACGGCAATGATAATTGAAGTTGCACGCAAAAAAGGAAATTATGTTCCCGATCTTTCATTCGGCACTCACTTCTTCCAGGATCTTGTTGAAGCCAACATACGCTATCTTCCTCTTTATCCGGATGACCCAGGAATTATCTTCAATGAGAAATTTTTTGATGAATCAAAAAATATTTTTTCAGATATCATTCCTGAATTCAGTCATCTCTCGGATATCATAAAAGTTATAGATGTTCCAGATTCTTCCGGAGGGTTAATTCTAAAAGTGTTAATGAATGCCGAGCAAGAACAAGCGGTTGGCATTTTCACCGATCCTACAGGAGAAATTATTCAAGAACAAGAATACAAGGACACGCTTGATTATCACCCCAGCGATCATTGGCGGTGGCGAATGAAGATGGCGGAAAAACTTGCTTCTGAAATTGACAGCGATCGTTTTGGAATAAAAGGTCTTTATATTTTCGGCAGTACAAAAAATGCAGCTTCCGGTCCGGGCAGCGATATTGACCTCATCGTTCATATTGACGATGAAAAATGCAATATTCAAGAACTAAATCTTTGGTTCGAAGGATGGAGTTTAGCTTTAAGCGAAATGAATTATTTGCGCTCCGGATATAAATCTCAAGGACTTCTGGATGTTCATTATGTTACTGATGATGACATAAAGGCCAGGACGAGTTATGCTTCTAAAATTGGTGCCGTTACAGATGCCGCGCGTCCGTTAAAAATGAAACAAAAAAATAACTAGTATAAAATCCGTTCGGCATTTTCCGGTTTAAACGGATCGAATTTTACAACGGCTAGCTCTTTACCATCGTGTGCGGCGCCGAAACAAAATGTCTTTCCGATTTTATCTTTCCAGCTCCCCGTTATTCTTGCGGATTCATGTATATGCCCGTGTAAAGTAATTTTAGGCTGCTTCTTCTCTATAAATTTCTTGATGGCAATGCTGCCAACATGAAGATCAACTTGTACATGATCAATTATTTTACCATCAAGCGCAGCCCTGTCTAAATTGGTTTTATATGGCGGTCCGTGAAAAAGTATTATATCTTCTGAAAGATTTTCCGAACCGGTTAATAATTCCAGATCTTCTTTAATTGTAGAATATTTTATCTCTTCAAGCGGAATCTCAACAGAACGTTTTCCTTCCTCGGGAGAAATAGAACCGAATTCCGTAAACCGTGATAGATCATACTTCTCCCAATCTTTTAAGAGAAATGGAGAAGGGGGCGTGAAAGAATATCCAAATATTTTTCTCCCGAAAAATTCAGTAGACCGCATATGTAAATATTCAAATATATTTTTTTGCACTGCATTCATGATTGATGGTTCATCCGAGCGTGCATCGTCATTACCAAGTATTAAAAGAATTCTTGGATAAAGCTTATTTAATTTTTCTTTTAGCGATAACAAATTATTCGTTAAATAATCATCAATAAAATCTGGATGAATATTACTGTGCGGAAGCAGATCGCCTCCGAGTAAAACCGCATCCGGTTTCTCGTTTATGATGATATTGAACAATTTTTCGTAACGTTCTTTTTTCCCATGAAGGTCGGAAACAAAAAAACAATTATTCATTTTATACCCGACTAAAAATCGTAGCTTAATATATGAATCATATCAAAAAGATGGGCTAATCTTATTCTCTAATAGATCATTAAGAAAAATTAATTTGACAATCCTAGCTAATAGAATATATTTGTAACAGAAATTAATAGAAGAAAAGCAATATGTCTTTAGTCTTTCATCATCGTCACCATCATTCATCCCCGATAACGGAAGCCGGAGTATTTTAAAAAATTATTATAAATTAATTTGAAATGTACCCCGCTTGCAACGGGGTTTTTTGTTTTAAAGGAGAGATCATGAACGGAAATCTGAAACTAGCTATTCAAAAAAACGGTCGGCTTACCGATAAGTCGTTACAACTTTTACGCACTTGCGGTTTGGATATAGAAAACTATTCAAATCGTCTTATCGTGTCAGCACGTAATTTTGAATTGGATCTACTTTTTCTCCGCGATGACGATATTCCCGAATATGTCCAGGACGGCGTTGCGGATATAGGCATTGTTGGCGAAGATGTTGTGATTGAAAAAGAAGCCGATGTCGAAATAATTAAAAAGCTGGCTTACGGTAAATGCAGATTAATGCTCGCCGGTCCTGAAGATAAAAACATACCCGAACTTGATCAGCTGAATGGAAAACGTGTTGCTACATCTTATCCAAAAATTCTTTCCAATTTTTTCCGGAATAATAAAATTGATGCAAAGATAATTCAAATTAGCGGCTCTGTTGAAATTGCTCCGTCTCTAGGAATTGCAGATTATATTTGTGATATCGTCTCAACAGGTAACACGCTAAAATTGAATAAGCTCAAAAAATTTATAACTGTTTTCGATTCTGAGGCCGTGCTGATCGGCAGTAAAAATATAACAAGCGATCCGGAAAAATTTCTGAAATTAAAAAACTTAATTCTACGTATTGAATCTGCTTTGAATGCCAAAAATTCAAAATACCTAATGATGAACATTCCAAAATCGTCATTACAAAAAATTCGAGAAATTCTTCCGGCATTAAAAAGTCCTACAATACTTCCTCTGGCTGACGAATCAATGCTTGCAGTACATGC
>JAKAMS010000402.1 GCA_021812745.1 Bacteroidota bacterium
CTTTTAATGATGGATATGGCTCATCCTGCCGGTTTGATTGCCAAAGGTTTATTAAATAATCCGCTTCCATATTGTGATGTTGTTACTTCAACCACACACAAAACGTTACGCGGTCCTAGAGGCGGAATTATTTTGATGGGGAAGGATCGTGAAAATCCATTTGGAGTTAAAACTCTTAAAGGCGATCGCTTAAAATTAATGTCGGAAATGCTTGATAGTATGGTAATGCCGGGAATTCAAGGCGGTCCTTTGATGCATATTATTATGGCAAAAGCAGTTGCATTTGGAGAAGTTCTTCAAGATTCATTTACCGATTATGCAAAACAAATTATTAGAAACGCAAAAACTCTTGCCGGTGAAATGACATCTCTTGGATATGATATTGTCTCCGGTGGAACAGACAACCATCTGATGTTAATTGATTTGACAAGTAAAGATTTAAGCGGAAAGAAAATTGAGAATACTCTTGGCGCAGCAGGAATGACAGTTAACAAAAATATGATTCCATTTGATACTAAGAGTCCATTTGTAACAAGCGGAATAAGAATTGGTACGCCTGCCGTTACAACCCGCGGAATGAAAGAGAACGAAATGAAAATGATTGCCTCCTTCATTGATAGAGCAATTAAAAATGTTGATAACGAAACGGCACTTGCACAAATTAAAAAAGAAGTTGCCGAACTATGCGGAAAATTTCCTTTGTACCCTGAACTAAGATAGAGACAAATATTGGCAGAACAAGAAGAAAAATTATTTTCTGAATCTGATCCTTCTGGAGATGAAGAAAAATCTAAAGGTGAAGTCGAAATGACTTTCCTCGATCACCTTGAAGAATTGAGGTGGAGAATTATTTATTCTGTTATCGGAATTCTGATCGGAACGGCAATAGCTCTCTACTTCAGCGATTTCTTCGTTGATAAAGTTCTTTTACTACCCGCCAAGACGGCTAATTTTAAATTGCAAAATCTGCGACCGTTTGGGCAATTGTTCCTCTATTTTCAGACTGCCATGGTCATAGGATTGATAATCAGTTTCCCCAATGTCATTTATCAGCTATGGAAATTCATTGCACCCGCTCTCAGACAGAAAGAAAAAAAATATATAAAATGGATTGTTCTCTTCACGACTTTTTGTTTTATATCCGGTGTTGTCTTTGGATATTTTTTAATGCTGCCGCTTACACTAAAATTTGCGGCTGGATTTGGAACACAAGCAATAGCAAACAATTTTGCGCTTGATGAATATATATCAATCGTCCTCAGTATTATTTTGGGTGCAGGTTTAGTTTTTGAATTACCGATGCTTTCATTTTTTCTCTCCAAAATTGGAATTCTAACTCCAAAGTTGATGAAAAAATATCGGCGTCATTCAATTGTTGTTATTATGATTCTTGCAGCGTTTTTATCACCGGGAACAGATCCGGTTTCTCAAGTAGTACTTGCCGTTCCGTTGGTTTTCTTATACGAAATAAGTATTATTGTTTCAAAAATATTTCAAAAGAAACCTTGACGAACAAATCTCTCTCTGAAATAAATCATACGATTGAAAATGAGCTTAAGGAATTTAACAAGCTCTTCAGTCAAGCTTTAAAATCGAAAGTTGCTCTCCTTGAACTTGTCACACGCTATCTTCATAAACAAAAAGGGAAGAAGATTCGCCCCCTTCTTGTTTTGCTCTCAAGTAATATTTGCGGCGGAATTAAAGAGCGCAGTTACCGCGGAGCTGCTTTAGTAGAAATGCTTCATACTGCCACTCTTGTTCATGATGATGTGGTTGATAGCGCAGAAACACGCCGTAGTTTTCCTTCAATCAATGCGGTATGGAAAAACAAAATTGCGGTTCTTATGGGAGATTATCTTCTTTCGCGCGGCTTAATGCTTGCTGTTGACGGCAACGATTTTGATTTTCTCCGTGTCATAACCAACACAGTAAAACGGATGTCGGAAGGGGAACTTCTGCAAATAAATAAAACCAGAAAATTGAACATTGATGAAGAAACATATTTTAGAATAATTTCGGATAAAACAGCATCGCTGCTTTCAACTTGCTGTGAAATAGGTGCCCGCGCATCTACAGAAGCGATGGAAAAAATTTCTGCAATGAGAGACTTTGGAGAGAACCTTGGTATTGCATTCCAGATCCGTGATGATATTCTTGATTACATCGGAACAAAAAAAATATTTGGTAAACCTCTCGGGGGAGATATAAAAGAAAAAAAAATCACACTTCCTTTAATCTACGCGCTCAAACAATCGCCTAAAGAAGAGAATAGTAAAATTATTAAACTGATTAAAAACGGCGCAAATAAATCTGATATTGATGAAGTCATTTCATTCGTTAAGAAATATGACGGAATCAATTACGCTGATACAGTAGCTGCTGAATACACCAACAGAGCGTTAAACAATCTAAAAATATTTGATGAATCTGAATCGCGAAATGCTCTTGAATCATTGGTAAGTTTTGTGGTCGAAAGAATAAATTAGTAATCTAAACATCTCATCTAAAAGAATATAAATCCGCTTGCAGGAGTCCTCTGAGAAAAAATCAGTTGATTAACTTCTGTGTCTTTCAAAAAAATATTATCGTATATATAGTTTTTATTTTGGATAGAATAATCCGATGAAATTTGGATTTCAAATTTCCTTTATTATCTTTGTTCACTGATTTTTTGATAAGTATACATCTTATCCTTTTTAATTATCCGACTCTATTGCTTGGATAATAATTTATTGATATTTACATACAACAATAATTAATAAGAACACATTCTTTCTACAGGTATTAAATGAAGAGAACGGTACTGGATTATGCCTTAAAGATTCGCCTTCCTTTAACATTATTCGTTGTTGTGGCTTCATTCATATTGACATTTTACATTTCAAGACCGGAACGAGACAGCGTTGGTTATGCACCTGAGCAGCCAATTAAATTTTCGCATAAACTTCATGCAGGGCAAATGGCTATTGATTGTCAGTACTGTCATATTGGTGTTACAAAAGAGCGCCATGCAATAATCCCATCAGTAAATATTTGTATGAATTGCCACACTGTTTCGCGCAAGGACAAACCGGAAATAAT
>JAKAMS010000403.1 GCA_021812745.1 Bacteroidota bacterium
TATGATGGCAAAGACAAAGTGGTTCAAATGTTTTACAATATCCCGAAAGGTTCTGACGAATATTTACAGTTGATGGGAATTGTTCTCGACAAGAATCAAGAAGCGATTCAATCGGCAGTCAAAACTGAGTTTGCGCAAAATATAAAATCTGTAAAATTGAGTACAAGGCAATCGCCGCTTCAAAACTATATTGAAGCCACAATTATTCTTGCCAACGATGTTGATCCGGCTGCCCTTGCAAAATCAATCTCCGAAAAAATGGCGAATATAAATTTTGCTCTGCCAACAGAGACTGTTCAGTTCGAAGCCACGAAATCACGTACTGAATTTGTTAAGAATATTGAGAAGCCGCATATGTTCGGGATATATAATTCCAATTCGATTGTACAGAATGGAATTGAATCCGTGCTTGCAGCGTTCAACGGAAGTGAATTTTTTAAAGCCGCTAAAGAACTGGAACCGCTGAAAATAAATTCTAAACCATTAATTCTTGTTCAAACTCCTTTTGCAAAGAATGAAAAAGAGAATACCGAAGTTGTTAGTAATGTAAAACAATTCAAAGATGATGCAACCGGAAAAAATTTAATAGTTGTACAGAACGAAAACAGCAATCTTCTTGCAATTCATTACCTGGTAAAACACAAAGCAGTTTATGAATCCAAGTACGGCAAAGACGCATCAAAAATTCTTCATGACTGCCTGGATCAAAGACTAAAATCTCCGGAGAACCAGAAGATTAGCAGTAAATACGGATTTACATTTACGGTAAATGATAATCCGATGATCCCGATGGATGATATTTATTTACATCCCGATTTTGGTTATATAAGAGTTGAAGGGTTAGCCGATGATCTACCCGGCGCGATCAATTATATGAACGGCGTATTGAAAGACTTTGTGCCGACTGAAGCCGAATTTAAAAAGTCGGTAGAAAAGTTCAATAGTATGGGAATTATGATGATGGGCGGCGACAAGGCGAAAAAAGTTTTTGATGCCGATTACAAAACAATGGTTTACGAACCGAATAATTTTTCGCAGAACCAGCCGGCACTTACTTATGAGAATCTGGTTGCTTTTGCTAAAGAAGATTTTCAACCTTCAAATATGATCATATCAGTTGTTTCACCCGGCAGTCCCGATACTATCAACTCACTCTTCAGTTCTCTTAATTTTTCAGCAATAAAAGATGAACCGACGGTTTACACGCCAACATTCAATACAAAAAACAAACCGGAAACAATTGACAAACCGGGCGGCGGAGAGAGAGCGTATCTGTTTTATGGTTTTGTAAGCGAGATTGATCCGAAAGACGCTCCGGCTCTTCAAGCTCTTTCACTTATACTATCAGATAATATTGTTTTTGATATTCGCGAAAAGCAGGGAATGGCTTATGGAATGAGTGCGGGAATTGAAGTTGTTAAGGACAAAGCTCTTTTCTTTATCAATCAAGGAACAAGACCGCAAAACGTTGATAAACTTATTCCCCAATATCCCGGATTCTTTGTAATGAAAGCAATTGATACTCTTTCCCAAAACACAGTAAAAAAATCAATAAACATGTACTTGGGAAAGATGATGTTCAGAAGATTATCCAGTATCAATCAGGCATTCTATCTCGGGAGTTCTTCTTATTTCTTTAACGATTATAATTATGACAAAAATTTTCTGGATGCTCTGAAAAAAATTAAGCTTGCCGATGTTAAGGAAGCAGCAAAAAAATATATGCAAATCAAAAATCCAATGACTTTGATTGTGAGATAAATAGTCATCGGGTTACTATAAAAAAGTTTGAAAAGAATTTTTATTGGAGAATCTGATGTTTAAAAAATTGTTTTTTTTCTTCACGTTAATTTTATTTACCACAGCCGCATTCGCTGGCAAAACTATAAAGCATAAATTAAATGTTACCGTAAATCCGGCAAAACATTTTCTGAATGCCGTTGACCAGATCACAATTCCCGCTGACCAAGTAAAATCTTCAATTACTTTTATACTAAATGCGGATTTAAAAGTAACATCTGAAACACCGGGAGTTACATTAAAACTGGCAAAAGCAGGAGTTCAAGCGGATGATCTTGGAATGGATCGCGAAGATCTCAATCTGGCTTCTGAGTTTAAACAAAACAAATATGTTCTGAATTTCTCAAATGAAGTCGAAGGTGATTTAACATTCACTCTGAAATTCAGCGGAGTGATAAACTATCCTATTAAACAGATCGGTGAGGAATATGCGAGAGGATTCAGCCAAACGCCGGGTATCATAGATGAAAAAGGTGTTTATCTTGGCGGTTCAACTTATTGGGTTCCGTGGTTCAATGAAAACTGGATCAGCTTTGAATTAACTTCAACAATGCCAAAAGGATGGAGCGTTGTAAGCGAAGGTAAGAGAACTCAAAATGAATTGAAAAATGATATGCAGACGAGCGTTTGGAATTCACCCGAGCCGATGGAAGAAATTTATTTGATCGCGGCAAAATTTACTGAGTATGCAAAATCCGCAGGCGCTATTGATGTTATGGCGTTCCTTCGCACGCCGGATGAAACTCTCGCAAATAAATACATGGAAACCACAGCGCAATATCTCGAGATGTACCGCAAATTGATCGGTCCGTATCCGTTTACAAAATTTGCACTCGTGGAAAATTTTTGGGAAACCGGATACGGAATGCCGTCGTTCACTCTTCTGGGAGAACAAATAATCAGATTTCCATTTATACTAAATTCTTCTTATCCGCACGAACTGCTTCATAATTATTGGGGAAACAGTGCTTATGTTGATTTCAAGACCGGCAACTGGTGCGAAGGTTTAACTGCTTACATGGCAGATCATCTTATTGCGGAACAGCGCGGGCAGGCGGATGAATATAGAAGAACCACACTTCAGAAATATACAGACTATGTAAATCCGTCAAATGATTTTCCATTGAACAAATTTATTTCCAGGAATAATCCTTCTTCGGAAGCAATCGGTTACGGTAAAAGTTCGATGATGTGGAATATGCTGCGCGATCTTGTGGGAGATGAATCATTTATTAAAAGTTTTCAGAAATTTTATCGTGATAATAAATTCAAAGCC
>JAKAMS010000404.1 GCA_021812745.1 Bacteroidota bacterium
GAAATGTATCCGCCTAGAGATTTGATTTGTTTAACAAGCAGCTCCGCCGTTTTTCCTTTGTAAAAACCGTCGTCTCCTTTTTCTTTTATGAGCTCAAGAGAACGCGCTAAGTCTGTCTGCTTAAACAGCTCTCCTTCATGAAACGGAACACCATCTTTAGAAAATATTTTATATGAAGCAGGATATTTTTTGAACTCAGGCAAAAATGTTTTGAACGATTCAGCGGATTTGTAATCAAGCTTCCATCCGTTTCTTGCCAGATCAATCGCCGGTTGAATGACCTCCGCAAGCGGCATCGTTCCGTATTTCTTAAGAGCGTAAATCAATCCGGCAACGCTTCCCGGCACACCCGCCGAAGTTGTTCCTTCTTGACTTAATGCCGGCACGTAATTTCCGTTTTTATCAAGGTACATATCTCTTGTTGCGGTAAGCGGTGCTTTTTCCCGGAAATCAATCGTGGTATTCTTTCCATCTTTCAAATGAATAACCATGAATCCGCCGCCGCCGATATTTCCGGCGAACGGATAAGTAACAGCCAGCGCGAATCCTACAGCTACTGCGGCATCAACAGCATTGCCGCCCTTCTCCATAATTTTTGTGCCTACGCGAGAAGCAATCTCGCTAGCGGAGACAACCATTCCATGTTTGCTTCTTACAAGATTAGCATTTTGAGAGAAAGTAGTTGCATTCAAAACAAGAACTATCAGCAACCCGTTAAAAATTCCACCGAGAAGTTTTTTGGATAAGATTCTGGAAAAATTAATCATCCGATACTCCGAACTAGTTATAGATGTTTTGTAAGCCAGAACATTAGAGGTAATTGGCTAACAAAACTATTGTTATAAAGGTTTCTTTTGTTACTGACCCTGCGCTGAAAGGAAAGTTATAAAACAAAAATCCCGCCGTGGCGGGATTAACTAAAAAATATTTTTCGAATATTAAGTAGTTAACGCCCGGCAGCTAACAATTAGCGTAGCAGGACACCAAAACATTTTTAGTATATACGTCTGTCTGTTCATATTTATTTTTTTCGTGTTCATAAAGTGCATGCAAAGTAATTAAAAGCGGATATTATGTCAAGCATTGCGGACGTGCGGCTCTTCTGTACTCAATTTTGGAAAAGAAAATTTCATGATCTTTTTTTACTAGAGAGAAAAAACATAGGAGAGAATTTCATTTGATGATTAATTCTATTCGCCGGTTTTTTTCTCTTGCTTCAAATGTTTTGTCGTTTGTGATGGGCAGAGTTTCGCCATATCCCACAGCGATAATTCTATCGGGATCAATATTCGAATGCAGTAATATGTATGTGCGCACGTTATCGGCTCTTCTCTGAGAGATTTCTTGATTGAAAGTTTTAGCTGCAACATAATCGTTATGTCCAGCAATTGTAATAGTAGAGGAAGGAAAATATTTCAGAACTTGAATTGCTTTGTCCAAAATCTTTTCTGCATTATCGTCAAGCGAGTAGCCAAGCCACTGAAACTTTATGCCGGTTATGCGGATAATAATTTCGTCACCGCTTTCCAGAATCTCAGCTTCGTTGGGATTAAATATGCCGGCAACTTCGGAAGGTATCCTCTTTGTTTGTGCGGCGTCGCCAACGTCTTTTGTTACAGGCGGAACATATTCGGTTTGCTTTTCCTGTGCGAGATTGTCATGATTTCCAAAAATGTTCCATGCAAGAATTAAATCTTCCCAAGAGTTTTTGTCGGAATCAACTTCTTTAATTGTTCGTGTGACATTTATTGCCAGAATAGCTTTCGTTTCAGCATGTGCTGCAAGATTTTTTAGATTCGAGTAATCATAATTGTCGCTGTAGATCATGTCCGTAACAGATTTCGCCAAAGATTTGCTTTCGTTAAAAGTTTTTGGAGCGTATTCGTCGGCGTCTCCTTTTTCCGCAAGCTGAATAAGTTCATCCGTTTTGGAAAGAATTTGTGTTCTAACGGCAAGATGTTTTGCTTCGAGATATTTCAATGCCGCATCTAGGGAGGATTCGGCGGCGCGCTCGGTCCGGTCTTTCTCGAACGTCAAAGCAGTTTCAGAAAGAATTTCTTCGGCGGCATTCCATAATTCCGAGGCATAAACTTCGGCGCCGGCGGTCTCGGCGTCTTTTCTAATTCGCAATAAACCCGAATACCTGCCGGAAAACTTCTTGGCGTTCTCTGTAGATTTGTTGAACAACACAGCGGCATCATCAACCGAAGTTTTTATTTGATTCAAATCATTTCCTTCGGAGATGCTTTCTAAAATATTATTAAGTTTTGCGGCGCTTTGCGAGTAACTTAACGGCGCCAGTAAATTTGCCAACGATGCATTTGTATTATTTAGCGGCGTCCAATTGAACACCAAGTTGTTTGCAAAATCCGCATATTTTTTTGCGTTGTTGTAATTATCGAGTAGAAGAGGAATGGCTTCTTGAACGTCTTTGTAATCTTTGTCTGAATAATCTTCAATTGCATTCATAAATTTATTTTCAGCGGCATCCCAATAATGAACCGCGTATCTATCGGCATTAGATTTAACAGCAGTTTGCCGTGCTATTAATACCGTTCCGAATGTTTTAGATCTTTCTTCAACCGAATCGTTTATCTTGGTTAGTATGCTTATCACCTTTTCCAATTCTATCTGAATATCTGCCGGCGATTTACTTTTCTCTTTATACTTTACTGCGGTTTGATAATGCGAAACGGCATCTGCGTATTCTTCTGGAAATAGAACGTCGCCGGATTCATCCACGACCAGATTTAAAGATGAAGCGGCTTCATTAAATAACCCTTCTGGATTTTTTTGTGCGTTCAAAATGCCCGCGGTAAGCAGAAGCAAGATCGGGAACACTTTTAAAATATTTGAGCAAGATCGTATCATTTTTTTATGTCGCGAGAAAGTGTTTCAAATTTTTGATTTGCCAAAGTTGTGTCGGTTGAACTGCTGACGGAAGCCTGAAAAGCTTCGACCGTATCTGCCGTTGGTTCATAAATTGAGATCAAGAAATTGTACTTGGCGCTATCCAGTTGTATAGAATACCCGATGTTGGAACTGTAAATGTTGGTTGGAAGTTTTCCTGTAA
>JAKAMS010000405.1 GCA_021812745.1 Bacteroidota bacterium
TGGGGAAGTTTTGTTTATGTATTCGGCTTTCCGATGAATTTTAAGATGATTTCTAAAGCTATCGTAAGCAGTCCGGGAAAAGAAAACCACACATTTTTAATTGATGCTGTTTTTAACCGCGGTTACAGCGGCGGAATTGTTCTAGGAATTCGTGATGGCGTACCTAATTTTGAACTTGTTGGTTTAGTACGCTCCGTTCCCGCTGAATATCAATACACAATGCGTCCTCTGGCAAAAGAACAGGATTTAGATTTTAATCCAATGCTGCCTTTCAAAGGAGATATTTACGTAGACCGGGAACAGGTTTTACGAACGGGAATAACAAAAGTTATCGGGATAGAAATTGTAAAAAATTTTATTCTTGATCATAAAGATGAATTAATAGGAAAGGGATACATTCTTAAAGATCTCTTTAATGTGCCGGATAAGATGAAGTTAAATGTCGAACACTAAATACTAACAACTATTTCAACACCTCTTTTACTTCTCCTTTAGCTACTTTTTCCAGAACATCTGCGAACAGATCCATCTCTGAAATGAGCGTATAAACATTTGGCGTTACTCTTATCCCGCTATATTCCTCAAAGACAATTGCTACAGTAAAAATTTTGTGCTTATTGAAAAGGTAACTTGTAAGCTTGCTCACATCAACTCCCTCGATTGTAAAATTCACAATACCAGCCCAATTGGATTCATCCTCAATATCGAGCATGAATTTTACGTTGTCATATTTCTGAAGACGTTTAATCCAGCGTTTGTGAAGATAGCGAAGCCGTTCGGCTTTTCTTTCAATTCCAATCTCCTCGTTAAATGCGAGTGCTTCTGCAATTGCATTATGGTTTGCTGCCGGGTGAGTTCCAATTTCTTCAAACTTGCGTATGTTCTCGTCCATCTCTTTTGGTGCTGCCATCAAAGGCCAAACTTTTTTGATGAGATCTTTTTTCACATACAACATTCCGGTTCCTACCGGCGCGTAAGTCCATTTATGAAGTGATGTGCCGAAGTAATCACATTCAAGATCTGAAAGTTTATACGGAAAATGGCTGAATGAATGAGCGCCGTCAACAATTACTTCTATTCCCTTTTCGTGTGCTACACGGCAGACATCACGAATTGGAAGAATTTGACCGGTAAGAAAACAAACGTGACTGATCAAAATAATTTTTGTGTTCGGTGTTATTCCATTTGCAAGCGCATTAACATAATCATCTTTATTTATGAGCGGTGTAGGATATTTAACTTTGTTTACTTTCACGCCAAAGCGCCGCTCCATTTGATTAAATGTAGTAAGCATACGCGGATAATCTTGAGTTGTGGTCAAAATTTCATCGCCGGGTTTGTAGTCTAATCCCTGCTGTATATTTTGAAGGGATTCACTATCGTTGCGTGTTATTGCAATCTCTTCCATATCGCATCCAAAAACAATGGCAAGTTTTTCGCGTACGGTTTCAATTTTGGGTTCAACATGCTGCCACATAAAATATGAGGGCGCTTGATTTGAATAATCAAGATTACGTTTCATTGCATTCATAACAACCGCAGGAGAAGGCGACACCCCGCCGTTATTCAAATTGATAAGCGTACGGTCAACATCAAAAGCGGATTGAATACCTGCCCAAAAATCTTCCTTACCCGCGGCTTCTGATGCGCTTAATGATTTATCAAGATTACCAACTGCTTCTGATACTCTGGCAAGTGCGTCTGTTTTCATAATTATAAACGCTCCGCCCGTTGAAGCGGCAAATCTATTTAAGAATTGACGGCGTGAATACATAAGCACTCCTACTCTAATTTATATGCAATTTTTGCAATTCAGATATTAAAAGCAACGAGAATAATTCAGAGAACAATCCGCTTTGTCTCTATTTAATTGTTTAGATAATCACATCTATCTTTCATAAATTTTGCGTGTGTTAAATTATCCGATTGAAGATTTTGAAAAGAATAATGCTTTTCACAAATGGAAAGATGAGGAAATATAATGAACAAATTTATTAATGTTGAGATGCAAAAGAAGAAGCGGATTGCCCTTGTAGCACACGATAATAAAAAGCAAGATCTAATAGAGTGGGCAAAATATAACCGCGTCAATCTTGGCGACCATGAAATTTACGCAACCGGCACTACCGGTAAAATGCTTGAAAATGATTTGGGGTTAACGGTAAATAAACTCAAGAGCGGTCCACTCGGGGGCGACCAGCAAGTTGGGGCAAAAATTTCCGAGAATGAGATTGATATCTTGATTTTCTTTTGGGATCCACTGGAGCCGCAGCCGCACGATCCGGATTTAAAAGCACTTTTGCGTATTGCCGTTGTATGGAATATTCCAATTGCTTGTAACCGGGCTTCGGCAGATTTTATTTTTTCATCTCATCTTATGAAAGAAAAATATCCACGTATAATTTTAGACTACAACGATTATCTTAACAGAGACTTATCAAAAGGAGAATTATGAAACGGCCGAACAAAGACGAATACGCGGCATATTATCATACCTACGTTGATAAAGTGCCGGAAGGCGAGATCATTAAGATATTGAAGAAACAAACTGACCAGATCAAAAAAATGCTAAAGGATGTTTCAAAAAAGGAATCGCTCTTTAGGTACTCACCGGACAAATGGAGTGTTCGTGAGCTAGTTGGACATATAATTGATACAGAGCGGGTATTTGCTTACCGTACACTGCGCTTTGCGCGTAACGATAAAAACGATCTCCCGGGTTTCGATGAGAACGAATATATCCGGCAGTCAAACTATAACGATGTTAAACTGCAAGAGCTGGTTGAAGAATTCTGCGCTCTTCGTAAATCAAACATACTTATGTTTAAAAATTTTCCAGATGATGTTGGATTGCGGAAAGGCACGGCAAATGGCAATTCCTTTACTGTCCGCGCTATGGCTTATATTATGGCGGGTCACGTGAATCACCATTTTAGTGTTTTAAAAGAAAGATATCTTAAATAAAAATGTCTTTGCTGGTTTTAGCATACCCTCAGCTTGAGAAAAAGGATTACGCTTGGATTCAATCCTTCAGATCAGAGCATGACGAGAGATATTACAATTTAGT
>JAKAMS010000406.1 GCA_021812745.1 Bacteroidota bacterium
GCAGTGCGCTGCTAACCGAGAAATCTCCCATACCAATAATTGCAGACGAATCTATGCAGAGGTTGAGCGATATTGAGAAAATTAAAAATTCATTCACCGGTATAAATATCAAATTGATGAAATGTACGGGAATGAATGAAGCCGATAAGATAATTAAAGTTGCACGGCAACATGGACTTAAAATTATGCTTGGCTGTATGACCGAAACCTCTTGTGCAATTTCAGCTGCTGTTCAATTTGCATCTTTAGTTGATTATGCTGATCTGGACGGCAATATGCTCATTACGAATGATCCTTTTAAAGGAAAGACTATAGAAGAAGGAATTTTACAAACATCTGATAAAGACGGGCTAGGCATTGAATTAAAAGAAGAAATTGATTTTACTGAATTGTAAAAATTGCTTGCAGTGATGCTGTTTAATCTTCTTTCTCAATTGATTATATTTTCACTACCAAATATATGAGGAGGAATAACATGCCAAAGAATTATGTCTCTAACAAAGATGAAACTGTCCGCATGTTTGAGAATGATTTTTTGGAAGCGCTATCGCGTGTCCATTGGACTGTGCCTCTATGGTTATTTATTCCGATAATATCCTTTTTTATGTACGAAGGTTTTTACGTTTTCTCTTTACCATTTATGAAATCTGTCTTTTTAATTGTATTCGGATTATTTGTTTGGACCTTTACTGAATACAGTCTGCATAGATTTGTCTTTCACTATCAGCCGAAAAGCAACTCGGGAAAGCGGTTGCATTTTATTGTTCACGGCGTTCATCACGATTATCCAAAAGATTCAAAACGATTGGTTATGCCGCCATCGGTTAGTATTCCGCTTGCCTCATTGTTTTTTATTCTATTTAATTATTTGTTTAGCAATGCTAATGTGTTTCCATTTTTTGCCGGATTTTTGATTGGCTACTTATTTTATGATATCAGTCATTATGCCATTCATCATTTTAATATGCACAGCAAATTTTGGCTTTGGATAAAAAATCATCATTCAAAACATCATTATCAAAATCCAAATTTAGGTTACGGCGTAAGTCAACCGACGTGGGATTATGTTTTCGGGACATCATTCTCAGCAAAAGAAAATTCTATACAAAATGAAACCGAACAAATTAAATAGGCTCAGAAAATTATTCTTTAAGAAAAATTTAAGATAGGAAAATGAGCAAATGCTTCATCGTGTTAAAATAATTTTTTATTTCATTCTTTTAGGTGCACTACCGGGTTGTACATTAAATCTTAAAGCCGAACCTGAAATATTCGTTCGTTTTAATCAAGCTGGATTTACTCCGAGTGATATTAAGACAGCTGTCGTTCTTTCAACAAATAATCTTGAAGGAAGATCTATCTCGCTAATGGATGGCAAGAACGGGAAAAAAATTATTTCGATTTTGTTCGGAATGAATCAAGGGGCTTATGGAAATTTTCCTTTCACATATTTATTAGACTTCAGTCAAATCAAAAATATTGGAGACTATTATTTTCAGTATGCTAAGCAGAAGACTTATTCATTCAAGATCAGCGAAAATGTTTTTAATGGAATTGCAGATTCGCTGCTTCAATTTTTTCGAATTCAAAGATGCGGCTACACAAATCCATTTCTTCATAAAATTTGTCATATCTCAGATGCCACAAGTCTTATTGACGGAAGACAAACAATTGCAAAAACAATTGATGTTACCGGCGGTTGGCACGATGCCGGTGACTATGTGAAATTTCTGAACACGACAGCTTTTTCAACTTATCTTTTATTGTTCTCTTATGATTTTGACCCGGTTAGATTTGGATTTGATGATAACAAAAATGGTATTCCCGATATTCTTGAAGAAGCAAAAGTTGGTTTAGACTGGATGCTGCGGTGTTACTACGGCAAGAATAAATTAGTAACACAAGTTCAAAATTTACGCGATCACGATGTTGGATGGCGTTCACCAGAAGACGATCCGCTTGGATTTGACAGGCCTGCTTTTGTCGGTATGGGAAAAAATCTTATCGGAATTTATTCTGCGGCAATGGCGCTGGCATCTAGAATATGGCGCGATAAATTAAATTATCCGGAATTTGCAAATCAATGTTTAAATACTGCGGAAAATATTTATTCGATTAGAAATATAGCCGCTAACGTTGATAGCAGCGGCAGCGGTCAATATGTTGATTCTAGATTCGAAGGTAAGCTTGCTCTTGGAGCTGTTGAACTTTACATTACAACCTCAAAACCACATTATCTAAATGATGCTTCTGTTTATGCAGATTCAGCCGGATCGGATTATTGGTGGAGTTGGGGAAATATAAATTCACTGGCAGACTACCGTTTAGCTAAATTCGTTCCCCGGTTTTCCGGATACATTAAAAAAAATTTGAATGAGTTTAATAAAAATAAAAACAACAACCTTTTTAGTAAGGGGACAGCATTAAGCTGGGGAACAAATGTTACATTATTAGGTATTACTTTGCAAAACATTCTTTATAAAAAATTGACTAACGACGCACAATTCGATTCTGTTGCTGTGCTGCAAAGAGATTTTATTCTTGGAAGAAATCCGTGGGGTGTAAGTTTTATCTTTAATATTGGAAAAAATTTTACAATTAATTTCCATCATCAAATAGCTAAAATAAAAGGGAGACTTCCGGGCGGATTTGCCGCAGGTCCGGCTACAAAAGAATTTGTTGATAAATCGAAAATTGTTTTCGAGAAAGCAGATAAATATGCTAAATTTCAAACGAAGGAATCCTACTATAGAGATGATAGAATGGACTATATAACGAATGAACCGACTATAAGCGGAAATGCCACCGCGATCTTTGTTTTCGGAAATTTATCATCCAGTAAGTAATTTTATTGTTGTACTATAATGATTCAACAACTTTTTTATTCTCACTTTAGGATTTTAAAACATAGAAAAATGCTGATTTTCTTCTGATTTATACGGTTTTACTGGCATATTTGTTGGTTTTAATCAGCAGTCTAAAATCTATTAGGTAAATGTTATGCTTGGTTCAATAAGACGAATACCATCTGGCTTTTCTTTCATTGATAAAAATTGGGGTGGAATT
>JAKAMS010000407.1:0-343 GCA_021812745.1 Bacteroidota bacterium
TACTTTAAAAAAGAAAATCCGGCTTCTGCCGGACTTCTTGGCTCCGCGGGCAAGGCTCGAACTTGCAACCCTGCGGTTAACAGCCGCATGCTCTACCATTGAGCTACCGCGGAATTCAATCTTTTTTCAGTTCAGTAACTCTGCGGTTAATCCGGCATTTGCCGGACTCTACCATTGAGCTACCGCGGAATTCAATCTTTTTTCAGTTCAGTAACTCTGCGGTTAATCCGGCATTTGCCGGACTCTACCATTGAGCTACCGCGGAATTCAATCTTTTTTCAGTTCAGTAACTCTGCGGTTAATCCGGCATTTGCCGGACTCTACCATTGAGCTACCGCGGAAT
>JAKAMS010000407.1:353-3062 GCA_021812745.1 Bacteroidota bacterium
CTGCGGTTAATCCGGCATTTGCCGGACTCTACCATTGAGCTACCGCGGAATTCAATCTTTTTTCAGTTCAGTAACTCTGCGGTTAATCCGGCATTTGCCGGACTCTACCATTGAGCTACCGCGGAATAAATTTGCGGCGTAAAAATAGACTTTCAACCAACTTTTGTCAAGGGTGGCGAATGAATAATTTCCGATTGTTCATTGTTTCCAGTATAACATTGTCCGGTCGTCCAATTCAGATCACCTTATTTGAACAAGAATACAAATTAACCAATATCATTACTTTTAATTAAATTCCCTTTCAACTAATAGCACAATAGATAGTTCTTTAACCGTGACATAAATTTCGGTAAGTATTATTAAATCTATCAAGGGTGAACATGCAAAAGTCGGATGAACTGAAATCTAAAGTTCAAGATGCATTTAGCGATTGGGAAAGGAATGTTTATCAAAAATCAATTTCAAAATTTCCTGAGCGACAAGAATCATTCACCACTCAATCATTCACTAAAGTTGAACCGCTTTATACTCCCATAGATTTTGATTCGAGTGAATACAATGAGAAATTAGGTTACCCCGGAAGTTATCCGTTTACACGCGGAGTGCAGCCATCAATGTATCGCGGAAAACTTTGGACAATGCGTCAATACGCCGGATTCGGAACTGCAAAAGAATCGAACGAACGATACCGTTACTTGCTGTCACAAGGACAAATGGGTTTGTCGGTTGCGTTCGATCTCCCAACGCAAATCGGTTACGACAGCGATCATCCTATGGCGCTTGGCGAAGTTGGCAAAGTCGGTGTTGCAATCGACACGCTTGCCGATATGGAAATTCTGTTTGATAAAATTCCGCTCGATAAAGTTTCCACTTCAATGACAATCAACGCACCTGCGTCTGTTCTATTGGCGCTTTACATTGCCGTCGCAGAGAAACAAGGAATTGGCAAAGATAAAATCAGCGGTACGATTCAGAATGATATTTTAAAAGAATACGTTGCGCGCGGAACGTACATTTATCCGCCGAAAGCTTCGATGCGGTTAATCACCAACATTTTCGAGTACTGCGCGAAAGAAATTCCGAAATGGAACACAATTTCGATTTCGGGTTACCATATTCGAGAAGCAGGATCAACTGCGGCGCAGGAAGTTGGATTTACACTTGCCGATGGGATTGCTTATGTTGATACTGCTATCAAAGCTGGACTAAATGTGGATAAGTTTGCCGGACAGCTTTCGTTTTTCTTTAACTCGCATAATGATCTTTTTGAAGAAGTTGCAAAATTCCGCGCAGCGCGACGACTTTGGGCAAAAATTATGAAAGAACGTTTCGGCGCGAAGAAAGAAAAATCTCAGATGCTGCGCTTTCATACTCAAACGGCTGGATCATCTCTTACTGCTCAACAGATAAATAACAATATCGTTCGCGTAGCAATCCAAACTCTAGCTGCGGTGCTCGGCGGAACTCAAAGTCTTCATACAAATTCACGCGATGAAGCGCTCGCGCTTCCAACAGAAGATTCCGTTAAGATAGCGCTTCGCACCCAGCAAATTGTTGCCTATGAAAGCGGCGTTACAAATACAATCGATCCGCTCGCCGGCTCTTATTATGTTGAATCGTTAACGAATCAAATTGAAAAAGAAGCCGAAGAATATATCAATAGAGTGGATTCAATGGGCGGGATGATAAGTGCAATCGAAGCCGGGTACATTCAATCAGAAATTCAAAAATCGGCGTACCGGTTTCAGCAGGAAATTGAACGCGGTGAAAGAATTATCGTAGGCGTAAATAAATTCCAAGAAAAAGATGAACAGAAGAATGAATTGCTGAAAATTGATGAAAAGGTTCAGCGTAACCAGATAGCATTTTTAAAGAAAATCCGCGCAGAACGAAATAACGACGACGTAAAACTAAAACTATCTGCGCTGAAAAAAGCCGCCGAAGGAAATGAAAATCTTATTCCTTTTATTCTTGAGGCGGTTAGGACTTATGCAAGCATTGGAGAAATTTCCAACACACTACGAGATGTTTTCGGCGAATACAGAGAGCATGTAACAATCTAATCGAGAATTGATAATCCGCCAGCAATCGGCGGACAAGTTGCAAATGGAGAATGAAAAGAGGTATTGAATGAACTTAACAAAAATAGAGCACATTGGAATTGCAGTTAAAAATCTTGAAGAGTCCATCAAGCATTACGAAAACATTTTCGGATTGAAGTGTTATGCAATTGAAGAAGTAAAAGATCAAAAAGTTAGAACCGCATTTTTCATGTTGGGAGAGACTAAAATTGAACTGCTTGAATCCACTGATTCTGATGGACCAATTGCGCGGTTCATCGAAAACAAAGGGGAAGGAATCCATCACATTGCATTTGCAATAGATAATTTGAACGATGCACTAAAAGAAGCAGCAGAAAAAAAAATTCAGCTCGTTAATAAAGAACCGCGTCTAGGCGCAGAAGGTTTTAACATCGCGTTCCTTCATCCAAAATCAACTAACGGAGTTTTGATAGAACTCTGCGAACAAAAAAAATCTTAGAATAAATTCCATTCCTTTTTACTGCTTAAGCTCAAATCCTTCCGACCGTGCAATATAAGCAGCGCATGTAATATCACCGGTAACATTCAAGACGGTTCTGCACATATCCAGTAGCCGGTCTGCACCGAGAATTATTGCGATGCCTTCAGGAGGAATATTCACCATAGC
>JAKAMS010000408.1 GCA_021812745.1 Bacteroidota bacterium
TTGATTTCACTTTCCAGAAATTTAAATTCAAGAAAGATATGATGATGTCTAAGGAAGAAGTAAAAGAAGAGATGAAACAGAGCGAGGGCGATCCCCATATAAAATCGAGAATACGCAAACAGATGTTAACTATGGCGCGCAAGAGAATGATGAAAGATGTTCCAACGGCAGACGTTGTTGTAACAAACCCTACTCACTTTGCCATTGCCATTAAATATGAAATAAATAAAGACAACGCTCCTAAAATAGTTGCTAAAGGAATGGACGAAGTAGCTCAGCGAATCAAAAAAATTGCAGTCGAACATAATGTTCCTCTTTATGAAGATAGAGAACTTGCGCGTGCACTTTACAAATCGGCAGAAGTAGGAGATGAAATACCAACAAAATTATTTAAAGCCGTAGCGCAAATTCTTGCATACATTTTCCAGATGAAAAAAATGAAAAAGAAAAGGAGTATAATATAACCGGATGAAAACCTTCGGCAAAAATAGCGATATCTTTCTAGCGTTCGGTTTAATAATGATGCTCGGTTTGATGCTCATTCCGCTGCCGCCGACTATTCTTGATTTTCTGTTCGCACTGAATATCACACTTTCGGTTCTAATCTTAATCGTTTCTCTTTACATTCAATCGCCATTGGATATTTCCGTATTTCCGGGTTTGCTGTTAGTAACAACACTATTCCGTCTTGGATTGAATATCAGTTCAACGCGATTGGTTTTAATTGAAGGTTATGCGGGAAAAGTAATCGAATCGTTCGGTTCATTTGTCGTTGGTGGAAATTACGTTGTTGGATTCATAGTTTTTATAATACTTGTTGTTATTCAGTTTATCGTAATTGTAAAAGGATCCGGAAGAATTTCTGAAGTTGCAGCACGCTTCACACTTGATGCAATGCCGGGCAAGCAAATGGCAATTGATGCTGATTTGAATACCGGTCTGGTTACTGAAAGTGAAGCGCGAAAAAGAAGAGAAAATATTAGCCGAGAAGCTGAATTCTACGGCGCTATGGATGGTGCCAGCAAATTTGTAAAAGGCGATGCCATAGCGGGATTGATAATTAATACCGTTAATATTCTCGGCGGATTTATAATTGGTGTTGCTCAAAAAGGTTTGTCGTTTCAAGACGCACTTCAAACATATACGATCCTAACAATCGGTGATGGACTTGTCTCACAAATTCCGGCATTGATTATATCTACCGCGGCTGGACTTGTTGTAACACGAAGTGCTGCCGGTACAGCGTTAGATTTTCAAATGAAGACGCAGCTCTTCTCAAATCCCAGAGTGCTTGGCATAGTAAGCGGTGCAATCTTTTTGTTCGCTTTGATTCCCGGAATGCCGGCTATTCCTTTTTTAATGGTAAGCATAATTCTGGGAACAACATCATATGTTTCTAAGAAAAATAAAACCACTATTTCGGTTAGTAATATAGAAGAAGAAGTTCTAGTTGCGGAACCTGCAGAAGAAAAAATTGAGCAGTATTTACAAGTTGACCCGATTGAAATTGAGATTGGATACGGATTAATAAGTCTTGTTGATGAAAAGCAGGGCGGTAATTTATTCCAAAAGATTTCTTCAACTAGAAAATTAATTGCACTAGAATATGGAGTTTTAATTCCGCCGGTTAGAGTGCGGGATAATCTTCAACTTGCGCCTAATGAATATATTATCAAAATAAAGGGAAATGTAGTTTCCAATTACGAAGTTTACCCGGACAGACTTCTTGCCATGAATCCGGGCACAATTGAAGAAACTTTAAGCGGAATGCCTACAACAGATCCGGCATTTAATCTGCAAAGTTTTTGGATTTCAAGTGAAGAGAAAGAAAAATCGGAAATGCTCGGATACACTGTTGTTGATTGCATCTCTGTATTATCTACTCATCTTCAGGAAGTGTTGAAGAAAAATTTTGACAAAATACTTTCACGTCAGGAAGTTAAACAGCTTCTGGAAAATATAAAGAAAGATTATTCTGCCGTCGTTGACGAAATCAATCCGGAAGTTTTAAATCTTGGCACAATTCAAAAAGTTTTGCAAAATCTTTTGAAAGAAAATATTCCAATCAAAGATTTCGTCCAGATTCTAGAAGCGTTGATTGATTACTCTAAGACAACTAAAAATGTTGATGTGCTTACCGAATATGTCCGCCACACAATTGGCGGAACTATTGCTACGCTTTATAAAGATTCAAATGGAATTATTCATGCCAGCGCTCTGAGCGAAAATTTAGAAGCTGCAATAACAAAGTCGCTGCAAGCTCAAAAGGATAGCATTGTTACATTAGGGTTAAATCCAATGGTGCTGCGGGAATTAAATTTACAGATTCAAATGATGATTGAAAATTTTAACAAACTCGGTTACTTGCCAATTCTGATTACTTCGGCAACTATCCGTCCATATTTCTACCGATTGGTAAGCAGCAGTTTTCCGGAATTGTCGGTTTTATCATATTCAGAATTACCGGCAAATATTGAATTAGAATTTTTAGGAAAGTTAGAGGTAACAAATGCAAATTAAAAAATATATTGCTCCATCATTGAAAGAAGCAACACAGCAGATGAAACTTGAACTGGGAGTAGATGCTATTATTCTCGGCACGCGCATTATTGAGGGCGATAAAAGATTCAATTTGAAAAAAATGTACGAGATTACTGCCGGAATAGATCAGCCGGCAAAATCAAACGTAGATAATCGTCCAGAACAAAAAATTTCGTCAGCAGAAAATTATAAATCTGAAATTGAGGCGCTGACAAGAAAGATTTTCCAAAAACCGGAAGTTTCGCTGGAACAGAGCGAAAGAAAAAATAAAAATTCCCGCGCGGCTTCTTCAGTAAAAACATTTGAGAGAGAAATAACGGAAATTGCAGAAACTTTGCAGCTTCACGAAATTCAAAAAAATATATCCAACACATTAATTAAGCATTTATCAAATTCATCGGGATTTGTGGATGAGTCTGGTTTAGAAAATTATCTTCTCTCAACAATGGCTTCAATGATTCCAACCACAAGTTTCAAGGTAAATAAAAAGAAGACACATAAAATTGCTCTGGT
>JAKAMS010000409.1 GCA_021812745.1 Bacteroidota bacterium
CCGCAAACATTAAGTAACTCAAACAACACGGATTCAGTCAAAGTAATTTCAGCACCATTACTTTCCATACGGCGAAGTGCAATGTCGTAGTCAAATTTTCTGCGTGAAGAAACTGCATCTGCGGCAATATGAACTTGAAATTCCTCAGCAAGCAAATCCAATACTGTTTGAAGAACGCAAACGTGCGACTCAACACCGCAAACAATAACTTGTTTAATTCTTTTTCTTTTTAGGTCTTGAAACAAACCACTTGCACCGCTGCAACTAAAAGTCATTTTTTGAATTGCTTCTGCATTTCCCAGTGAGGATTTGATTTTAGATTCGGTTGGTCCAAGCCCTTTGGGATATTGTTCCGTATAATATATTGGAACGGATAAAATTTTAAATCCATTTATCAACTTCAGAGTATTTTCGACTACACGTTCAGACTCCAAGATAACAGGAAGAATTCTTTCCTGAATATCAATTACTAATAAAGCGGCATTTTCTCTTTGAAGAATTCTTGGATGACGGTTCATGTTTTGTAATAATTTATTGTTTGTTGATATCGCTAATTCTCAAATCGCAATTATAAATTCTCAATTAGTATATCGGGTTCATTCCATATTTGCCGCAAGAATACATCATCAGAATTGATGCAAGGTCAATAGCCGCGCGCTTTTCATCATCTTCCGGAACAACCAGATCGTACACTTCAGCAATAACTTTCATATTTGCCAATATTTTTTTCAACTCGGAATAAGTTGGCTCGCCATGCCAGTTAGCAACACGCTTAACTAAGTTTTCTTCGTTACGGCGGAGAAATTCCGAAAATGTGATGATATTATAACTCAACTTTGTACGCGGTTTACAAATGTTGATTAAATCATTTGTGTATTGATCCCACTTTTTAGCAATGTCTTCATTTTTATCATACATCACTTCTTTGGCGTTATCCAACGTAAATTTTGCGCGGGTTAGAACTTTGAATTTTGGAATAAGAGCGTATCCGTCAAAACTTTTTATGCCGGTTCCCTTCTCTGTGTATTTCCACCTTCTTACAAGCTGAGCTGCTGTTTGTATAGAAACAACTTTATCCAGTTCACTATCTATGACAACAAATTTTCCTTGCTGATAATTTACAACTGTGCACCAATGTTCCCAATTTTTTACGCTTAAAATACACGGGTGCCCTTTCTTGAGTTCGCCGATCAACATTCTGCGTGCATCATCGGGATTACTTGATTGAAAATGTTTTAGTTTGCAGCTGAACCTACGTGCTGCGCGTGAAAGACCGATTTCATCGGTACCGGACCACCAGGTGCTTCCGGCAATTGTTCCGATCTGATCTTCATCTTTAAAAATACCAAGCATTACAAGAGCGTACTTTAAAGCGAATGGTCCGCATTGATATTTGTTCGGTTGTGGATAGAAACTCATTTGCTGAAATATTCATCCTACTTGTTCGGAGACAAAAATAACAAAACTTTTGATATGCAAAACAAAATTGTCTAAATTTCTAAAAAAAAATAAGAGTAAAATGAAAGTAGCTATTGTTTACAACGAAGTTAACCCCGATTTATACCAAAAGACGAAAGGCAAAGCCAAAGATTTGGACTTTAAACCCGTTTTTGCGTTGGAAAGTTTGAATCCCATCTCTGAATATGAAGATATGGCTAAATCTTTGCAAAAAGTGGGTTATGATGCTTATACGCTGAATATTATGGATAGTCTTCAAATCCTTACCAAAGATTTGGAGAAGAACAAACCGGATGTAGTTTTCAATTTGGTTGAAATATTCAAAGATCAGCCGCGACTTGAGATGAGTTTTACCGGAATCTTGGAGCTTCTAAACGTAACATATACAGGCGCGCCGCCGATGGCACTTGGTACTTGCCAGAATAAGACTCTAACAAAAAGAATTCTTGGTACTTTGGGAATACGCACACCACGATATAAAATAATTAAGGACATGGAGCGATCATTCCGGCTTGGTCTGCGATATCCTCTTATTGTAAAACCCGCTTGGGAAGATGCAAGTGTAGGTATAGATAATGATTCAATTGTAAATAATGTTGACGCACTGAAAAAAAGAACTGAATATGTTTTTAATTCTTTCAAACAGCCTGCCTTAGTTGAAGAATTTATTGTCGGCAGAGAATTAAACGTTTCAGTATTCGGAGATAAAAATCCTACTGTATTACCAATCAGTGAAATTGATTTTTCTCGGATGCCTGAAAATTTACATCCCATTGTAAGCTTTCAAGCAAAGTGGGATCCAATGCACGAAGCATATCATAAAACAATTCCTATCTGCCCCGCAATTCTGCCGGACGAAATAAGAGAAGAAGCCGAAAGAATGGCTTTGCAGTGTGTGCAAGCTGTTGGAACGCGCGATTACTCCCGTGTTGATATGCGCCTTTCGAAAGATGATAATAAACTTTATGTTCTGGAAGTGAACCCGAATCCGGATTTAACTGAAGGCGCAGGATTCATGCGCTCTGCCAAACATGCCGGATATTCTTACAAAAAAACTTTAAAGATGATTGTGGATTTTGCGTATGAAAGAAAGCGGTCGGCAATTAGCCGTTAGCTTTTAGTAAACTGTTAAACGTTTGTTGTTTTATGAATCAATTCCCCTGCGTGATATAATTCCTTTTTGATAGTAATGTTTTATCTCGTGCATTTCAGTTACTAGATCTGCGCGGTCAGCTAGAACTTGCGGGCAATATCTTCCTGTAAGAATCAGTTCAACATTTTCCGGCTTGGCATTTAACATTGGTAAAACGTCTTCTACGGTGAATAGACCGAAATAGATTGCTACGCAAATTTCATCGAGTATGATCAAGTTATAATCGCCACTTACCATTTTTTGTTTTGCAATTTCGAGAGCAAGTTTGGCTTTGTTAATTTCTTCTTGCGGAGGAAGTTCTTTTCTGAAAACATAATCATCTGTTCCAACTTTTTCGATTGTTATCCACTCACTTAGTTTCTTCAAACTATTCGATTCGTTATAAGGGAAATCTTTCATGAATTGTATGATATATGATTTTAGTCCAGCGCCCGCAGCCCT
>JAKAMS010000410.1 GCA_021812745.1 Bacteroidota bacterium
CTTCTTACATATTATAACTCGGAGATCGAAAGAGAATCATTAAAAACCACTGCCCACGAACTGATACGCACCGACGAAAATATGGTCGGCTTTATGGTGGTGCAAACTTTGACTCAAGCAGTACAAAACGAACGGATTCAAAATTCATTTTCTGAGTTGAAAGATCTTTCATCGGATGCTTTTGTTTTGTGGAGTAACAGTTTGCTTTACCGCGAGGGAATCCGTTCTGCAATCAATTTTTACGATGTTCAAAAAAAATATCTTGGCGGTTTTGAAACAGGCAAGGAATTTTTTCGTGAGGTGCTTGAAAAATATATCGAAAAAGCCGGCGACAGCTTAAAAATCAGCAGGCAAGCCAATATCTACGGCAATGAGAAAACATTTGTTGGAACTGCACCGGTTAAAATTGATAATAAACTTGCGGGATATGTTTTGGTCTCGGCGATATATCAGGAGGACTATTTCAACTTTGCGGACTTTCCAAAATTTATAATTACAACCAAAGCCGGAATCTCTTCTGTTGTTAATCTTGATAAACTGAAGATCTTTGATTTCCAGAACGGGGAATTAAAATATTCGTACGGAAGCGCAACACTTTCTGCCGATGATGAGAGCGCAATATTAAAAGCAGATTTCTCCAAACTCAATGAAGCATGGATAAAGATGGATCTGAACGGTGAAAGAAATTTAATTTATGCTTTCAAGGTTGATCTGTCTGATGGTATAAAAGTCCTGGCAATTGCGTTAGAAGAAAAAAGCTTTTCTTGGAACCTTTCTGATTTCTTCAAAATCTTTTTCGTTCATACCATTATAATAGTAAGTCTGCTTCTAATATTTTCAGCGTTCAGGTATAAAAAAAATAAAAATGTATTAACATCTTACAAAACACGTTTGACGGGCGCATTTTTGGTCGTCTCACTTATTCCGTTATTTCTTATTGCTATCTATTTCAGAAATTTATCCGAAGGAAAAAATTCTGAGCTTGTTGAAAAACGGTTAACCGAACTTACAGATCAGGTAAAATCTTATATCGCTTTATACTCTTTCGATTCATCCTTGAACCAGCAGTTCATATTCGATAGGGCTGCGCGCGATCTTAACATCAGCTTTTCAATTTATGACGGTAAAAATTTAATTTACGATTCTCACAAAGTATATAACGATATCGGATTGCTTCCCTCTACCCTGAATGACTCTGTCTATATTAATTGCCTGCTCGGAAAGAGTCAGAAACTTTTTGTTAAAGAACCGATTGAGAATTATCCGGTTCATTCTGTTTACGCTCTTGCTCAGATTTCCGGTTTTGATTATACAATTCAAGTAAGCGATCTGTTTAACAGAATTGTTTTGCCTCTTTCTGATGTTGAACTCGATATCTTTCTTTTCGGAATCTTTTCGCTTGCGGTAATATTGCTGGTTATATTCAGTACAATTCTGGCAGATCAAATTTCTTCTCCGATTAGAAAATTAACTTACGCTACAAAATCTGTCGGCAGCGGAGATCTTAATGTTGAAGTGAATTACAAAACCAAAGGAGAAATTAGAGATCTTATTGATGGATTTAATCAAATGGTTAAACGGATAAAACAGAGTCAATCCGATCTTGCACAGCTTGAACGCGAATCTGCATGGAAGGAGATGGCAAAACAAGTTGCGCACGAAATTAAAAATCCTCTTACACCTATGAAGCTTTCCGTTCAACAGCTTATAACCGCGCACAACGATAAATCCCCCAAGTTCAATTCAATTTTTGAAAAAGTAACTTCAACAATTATTTCTCAGATTGAAATATTGAAAAACATTGCATCTGAATTTTCTAACTTCGCTCGTATGCCAAGAGTTAATATCGAAAAATTAAACGCCGTGGAATCAATCAGAGATGCTATCAATCTTTTTGCAGATGAGAAAATATCAATAAGTTTTCATTGTGAAGAAAAAAAAGTTTTTGTCAATGCGGATCAAGATCAGCTTAAAAGAACTATTGTAAATTTAGTACGTAATTCTATTCAGGCTGGCTCAAACACTATTACTGCAGAGTTGTCTTTGCTGGACGATTCATGTGAAATTAGAATTAGCGATGACGGTCAAGGCATTAGTAAAGAAAATTTTGAAAAAGTTTTTGAGGATAATTTTACGACAAAAGAAAAAGGAATGGGATTGGGCTTAAGCATGGCGAAAAGATTTATTGGTATACTCGGCGGAATGATATTAGTGGAAAAATCTTCATCCGAAGGAACTACAATTTTAATTACAATTCCTTTGGCGGTCTGATGCGTCAACTTACGCCTGAGCAAAAAAATGCAATTGGTCACGGAACACACATTTCGTTAGCTGCTAACGCGGGATCCGGAAAGACATTTGTTCTTTCTAAACGATTCGTGGAAATTTTTTTGGATGAAGACATAGATCTTGACAGCATAGTAGCAATTACGTTTACTGATAAAGCTGCCGGTGAACTCAATAGAAAAATTGCCGGAGAAGTTGATGAAAGAATTTTATCTGAAACAGATCATCTAAAGAAAAGAAAACTGGAGAGTCTGAGACGGCAATTAGTATCTGCCAACATTTCTACCATTCATTCTTTCTGTATAAATATTCTAAAAGAATTTTCTCCGGAAGCCGAAATTGACGCCAACTTTAGTCCAATAGACCAAAATACATCCGAAGAACTTATAGAACTTTGCGTTGAAGAGACAATTAACAGCTTGATAGAAAACAAAGAATATTCCGAGGAACTGAAATATCTGATCCGTTTCTTCGGTTCTAAAAAAACATTTACCGGTCAACTCGAAAACTCGATTCATAAAAGAAGAATAATCGAACGCCTTGGGGATTCTCTCTACTTAAAAGAACAAGATGAAATTGCCGGATATTTCAATAAAACATTTCATGATGATTTTGAAAAAATATTTGCAGCCGAACTTATAAATGGAATTAGAACAATCGGGCTTATTAACGAATTTGTTCTACGCCAAAAATCAAATAATGAAACCGCTCTGGAAATACTCGGACTCCTTTCGAAATATTCAAAAGAGAAATCATTAATAG
>JAKAMS010000411.1 GCA_021812745.1 Bacteroidota bacterium
GATAAAATTTAACAAGAACGATAAATTTTGCGCACCAATTATAGAATATTTAATTGAGAGTTTCAACAATCAAAAAAAAATTTTTGAGCGGGCGACGGGACTCGAACCCGCGACAACCGGCTTGGGAAGCCGATACTCTACCAACTGAGTTACGCCCGCAAATATTTCAAACAAACATTTTTTTATCCATCTCAATTCAAATATACAACTGGGAGCAGGTCTACTATTAAATTCGCATATGCATAGGTAAAATTATAACCACAGCAACACTTAATCAAGATTTATTTATTTTGCAAAGCATTTTATTGGATGATAAATGGGTAAGCAACAAAACAAAAAAGATAAGATTACTGAGTTAATAATTCTGCTTATGTTAATAATCATTAGCTTCTTCTTATGGGATATGTATTTTATCTACCCAATTAAATTGTTTGTTGTATTGCTGCATGAATTAAGTCATTCGTTAGCAGCAATTTTAAGCGGCGGCAAGATTACAGCTTTAAATATCGGTTTTGATTTAAGCGGCAAATGTGAAACCGAAGGAGGCAATACAATTTTTATTGCATCATCGGGTTATATAGGAAGTTTGATTTGGGGATTATTGTTTTTTCTAGCGCCTAATAGCAAAAAATTTGGCAAGTGGATTATCATTTCCCTTTCAATAATAATTTTTCTTCTAACAATCACTGTATCGGCAAGCGGCATTTTTATTCTTATGGCTTTAATACTTGCGGCACTGTTAATTACCGCTGCATTCTTCCTCCGCATTCCAATCGTTAAAATTATAGTCCGTTCTTTCGGTTTGATTAGTTGTGTTTATGTTCTTTTCGACATCAAACAAGATCTCCTTTCAAGTTCAACAGCGATTTCAGACGCTTCGATATTATCGAGCATAATAAATGTGCCGGAAATATTTATAGGTTTATCGTGGGCTTTGATTTCTATTCTAGGTATTTATTTTGCTATAAGGTACAGTTATAAAAGAGTTTCATTTTGATTCGGGTTTAACTTCATACTCGCTTTTATCTTCAACAAGACTCAATACTACAAGACCGATAACAAAAAAGATGGATATTGTAAGTATTGCAAATTTTTGCTCACCGGTGATATAACTTACATAACCAAAAACTAATGGCCCTAGAATTGCAGAACTCTTCCCGAACAAAGAATAGAATCCGAAGAATTCGGTTTTGCGGTCGAACGGAGTCAACCTAGACATCAAACTTCTGCTTGTAGATTGAGTTGCACCCATAACGCTTCCAGCCAACAATCCAACTACATAGAAACTCATTCTAGATGTTTTTTCAGCATCGAGACTTAGATATTTACTTAGTTGCTGGACAACAAAACCATATTTATCGCTGGTTATAAAAGCAAATAGTATAGTAAATACCCAAATTACTAATGAAATAACCAAAGCTTTTTTTTGTCCAAATGAATCTGCGAAAAAACCGAACGCAAGTGAACCAAGAATTGCTGTTGTCTGCACAATTAAGAAGAATATAATTAGTTCTTCGAGAGTAAAATGGAGTGTTGTACTTGCATAGTTACCGGAGAAATAGATTACGGTATTGACTCCTTCAATGTAGAAGAAAAACGCTAGCAGAAACAATGACAGATTTTTATAATTTTTTAGATGAGCAATAGTACCGAAGACGCGCGTTATTCCAATTTTGACAAAGGACTGATCTCTAACAACATTCTTTCTGTTGTCTTTTATAAAAATGAAAAGAGGTATTGCAAAAATAAAAAACACCAATGCCGATAGAGGAAATGTTTCTTTAACCATATTCGATTTGATGAAGGGATAAACCAGTGCGAGAGTTGTTAATGATCCCAAATAACCCATTGCAAAACCGTATCCGCTTACTCTGCCAAAGTTTTTGGGTGCTGTTATTTCCGGAAGGAATGAATCATAAAAGACTAAACCCGCTTCGAAACCAACATTTGCAATTATAAAAAGCAGGAGTCCAAGAAACACATCTCCACCTTTAACAAAGTAAAGAAGAGATGTTGAGAGAATACAAGCGAGCGTAAAGAAAAGCAGAAATCTCTTTTTGCCGGCAGAGTAATCGGCAATAGCACCAAGCACTGGCGAGATCAGCGCAGTTATTAGCATTGAAATGCTGGTCCCAATACTCCAATAAAAATCACCAACAGCACGACCGCCTACGACAGTCTGTTTGAAATAGACAGCATAAAGAAAAGTTACAACTACGATGGAATAAGAAGTGTTTGCAAAATCGAAGAGAGTCCAGATGAATACTCTGAACTTCTCGCCAGATCTATTCGTCATTGGATTTTTTTGGTAAGGATTCTTCAATAAGTCCTCTACCGCTTTTATTCAGCGTGCCTTCTTTTTTGAGGTCGGATAAAATTGCATCTAGAATACCGTTAATAAATTTACCGCTGTTAGCGGTTGAATAATCTTTTGCAATATCAATTACTTCGTTGATTGATACTTTAGGCGGAATCTCCTGGAAATAAAATAATTCGGCAATTCCAATCCTCAGCAAGATCCTGTCAATAAGAGCTATCCTCTCCATCTCCCAATTTTCAACTCTAGCACGGATTTGATCATCGAGCTCATTTCTATTAGCGACAACTCTATTAATCAATTGTTTAGCGAAAACAATATCGCTCTCAACAGTTACATCAGAGAGTATGCCATTAATAAGGAGGGTCAGGCCTTCTCCGTTAAACTCATAAGCATAAAGAACTTGCAGAACCTTTTCCCGTATTTCTCTTCTATTCGATTTTTTCATCGTATTTAACATAATTTCAAAAAATTTGATGCACAATCTACATGCTTAATTTCAAAAAACAAAAAAAGAAGTTGATCATAAAAAATATTCTCATTCCAGAACAAAACGGGACTTTAATAGAGATTTGAACCTAGAATTCAGTCTCACGATAAATGTTCCGATTTGCAAGACACTTCCATTCCCTTTCACAAAACAAAATTGACAACTTTTTAATTGTTAAATAGCAAAGAACCAAAATAAAAGTAAAGCTACACTTTCGCGTGAGCGGTAA
>JAKAMS010000412.1 GCA_021812745.1 Bacteroidota bacterium
GTTTTAATATTACCTACATCAATCCCATAGCTGCAGAAACCATGTTCATCGGGCGGAGATACATGTATCAAAGCAACATCGGCTTGAATTACTCCGCGTTTAAATAACATAGTAACTTCCGAGAGAAAAATCGGGATGAACTCTGCTCTTCCGTCATTAACGGCGGCGCGGGAGTTAGCGCCAATAAAGAAAGCTTTGTGCTTGAAATGCTTTTCCATTCCCGGTTTTGCATATGGAATATCACCAACAACTAGAATGTGATAAATTTCCACATCAGTCAATTCATCTTTACGCTTAACCATTGCATTTATCAATTGAAACGGTGCGGCACATCCCGGTTGAATAATTAATTTGTCTTTCGATTTAATCACTTTGACGGCTTCATCGGCAGAAACAAGGCGTGAATTATATCTCTTCACCCATGGTGCGTTTCCCGGTTTAACTGTCTTTATCTCTTCAAGTGTCATTTTAAAATCTCAATTAGTTGAAAATATGTGAAGGCGTCTGTATTCAATATTAAACGCTTCAGCAATGTTTTCGTTTGAACAAAATCCATTATACGTACATACGCCTTTTGCTAATCCTGCGTCGCCGAGTAAAGCATTAGACAAACCATGCTCTGCAATTTCAAGAATATATTCCATCGAAGCATTTGTTAATCCATAACTTGCTGTTCTTGAAACAAGTGCAGGCATATTAGGAACGCAGTAATGAATCACATCATGTTGAACATAAACAGGATCTGAAACTGAAGTTGGTCTGCTAGTTTCAATGCATCCGCCCTGATCAATCGAAACGTCAACTATCACGGCACCTTTCTTCATTGTCTTAACCATCTCTTCCGTAATTAAGTGCGGTGCTTTTTCCGCTTTCATTTGCACAGCACCGA
Organism: Bacteroidota bacterium; assembly: GCA_021812745.1. The sequence goes on from JAKAMS010000412.1 coordinate 890, forward strand.
TGAGGAGATCTGCAAACTTGGCTCCGCGCGCAAGTGTATAAGGATTTGCTGCAACAGTAGTAATGTTTTTAGAAATCTCATTGCCTATTCTTCTTAATCTTCGCAAATCTTTATCAAGTACAATAACATGAGCGCCTCTTGCAAAGGCGGCGCGGGCTGCAGTAAAACCCACAACACCGGCGCCAAGAATAACAACTGCCGCTGGTGAAACTCCAGTTATACCGCCCATTAAAACGCCACGGCTGTTGGGAACATCACTTCCTAAAAACCTTTCTCCCACTTGAACAGCAAGTTGTCCGGCAATCTCACTCATTGATTGTAATATAGGCAAATGTTCATCCTTCTCAATCAATTCATATGCAATCGCGGTTACTCTTTTCTTAAGAAGTTTTTCGATAATATTTTTTTTGCCGACAGCCAAATGAAGAAATGAAAAAACGATTTGGTCATCTTGAAGAAGATCAACTTCACTTTCCGAAAGTGGAGCAATTTTAACAATCATTTCAGCGCGCTGATAAACTTCTTCTGCATTGTAAACAATATTTGCGCCGAGTTTTTGAAATCCTTCATCTGTGAAGTGGCTCTCTTTGCCTGCGCCAGCTTCTATAAAGACAGAATGACCAGCTTTAACAAGAGTATGAACTCCAGCCGGAGCCAGCGCAATTCTCTTTTCACCTCTAAAAGTTTCTTTTGGTATGCCGATTCGCATAAAACCCACGATTTATTTTGAATGCAAAATAGTTATAAAGACAGCTATATTCAATTTGCTTTCACGGGAGTAATTGCCTTTTCCCCGCTCAGCACCGCAATTACATTTTTTACACAAAGCTCCGCAATCGCAGTCCGCGCCTCGATTGTAGCACTGCCGATATGCGGTAACAGAAAAACATTTTCCAATTTGAAAAGTTCCGGGTTAACATTAGGTTCACCTTCATAAACATCAAACCCGGCAGCAAAGATTTTTTTCTTTATTAACATTTCAATCAAAAATTTTTCTTCTACAATCTCGCCTCGTGAAGTATTCACGAACACAGAATTTTTTTTCATCAGCCGCAGATTTGCTCTATTAAGAAAATGCAAAGTTCTTTTTGTTGAAGGAAGATGAACGCTGATTATGTCGGATGATTTTAAAAGATAATTAAGTGTAACTTTTTTTGCCGATAATTCAGTACCAAATTTTTCTTTTCTGCTTCTATTGAAATAAATAATCTCTGTACCGAATGCCTTTAGCCGTTTCGCCGTTGCAAAACCAATAGCTCCCGCGCCAATAATACCAACCGTTTTCCCTTTTAATTCTATTCCTAAAAGAAGATGTGGTTTATAACCGGAGAATTTTCCGGTTCTCATCATCTCTTCCCCTTCTCGCAACCGCCTTGCACAAGCAAGTACCAGCGAAACAGCAATATCTGAAGTGGAATCTGTTAAAACATTCGGCGTGTTTGTTACAACAATCCCTTTTGAATTCGCGTATTCAACATCAATGTTATTATAGCCAACCGCATAGTTAGCAATGACTTTGCATTTCTTCATACTATCTATTACTTCTTTATCAATTTTATCTGTTACGTGACAGATTAGCGCATCAACATCTTTTACTCTCTTTATAAGTTCATCCTTTGGTATTGGATGATCTTCTTTATAGATACTTAAATAAAACCTTTCCTTTTTTAAAAGCAGTTCTTTATTACCGACCATTTTTCTTGTAATGAAAATTTTCTTCATAAGAATAATTCCGTTTTTTATCCGAACAAAAGTTTTACAATGAATAATGCTCCAAGAATACCTGCAATGTCTGCAAGAACACCAACGGCAACCGCGTGGCGTGTTCGTTTTATGCTTACTGAACCAAAGTAGAGTGCAAGAACATAAAAAGTTGTTTCTGTACTTCCCATAATAGTTGAAACAAGAATTCCGATAAATGAATCGGGTCCGTGAATTGACATTACTTCAGACATAATACCAAGCGAGCCGCTTCCGGAAAGAGGACGCATCAAAGCCATAGGTAATGCTTCTGCCGGAAAGCCGATTAAGTTTGTAGCCGGAGATAAAATTATCATTAAAAATTCCATCGCGCCGCCTGCTCTGAATATTCCTATTGCGACAAGCATGGCAACTAGATAAGGAATAATTCTCAAAGC
>JAKAMS010000028.1 GCA_021812745.1 Bacteroidota bacterium
AGTTTATTTCTTCAAACCCGGCATCAAAATACAGCGACCAATTATTCTTCAAGAAAGGTGATTTGTATTACAGTATTGAGAAGTATGGCGAAGCAATAAAAATATACAAAGAGTTTATTGAAAAGTACCCAAACAGCGCACTTATACCAAATGCATATTATTGGGTAGGCAAAAGTGCCTCTAATATGAAAAATGAGACTGAAGCAATAAATAATTTTACAATTGCTAAAGCGCGTTCTCCAAAATCAGATATCGGAATTTCATCTGCCATTGAACTCGCGAATATTTATACTGATAAAAAACAATTTTCTGCCGCTGTTGATGTATTAAAAGAAAGCTCTGATGCCGTTCCTACATCTAACCGTGTTCCGGAGCTTTTATATCTTCAAGGTGTTAATGAAGTTAAGGATAATAAAGTTGCGGAGGCATCTTCAACTTTTGAGCAGATAATCAATTATTATGAAGGATCAATTTTTTCCGCAAAAGCAAAAGTCGAATTAGGCATTCTGAAATTACAGCAGAACAACTACCAAGAAGCTCAATCTTTACTTAAAGAAGTTGGAGAGAAAAGAACAGATGACATAGGAGCTCAAGCGCAATATTACTACGGAGTTTTGCTTTTCAACCAAAATAATATTGAAGATGCAATTAGCGCTTTAGTTAGAGTGCGGTCCGTTTACGGCGCTTATGATGAATGGTATTCAAAATCTTTGTTGAAACTTGGTGATTGCTACGTTAAACTGAAAGACAAGAAACAAGCACGTGAAATGTACCGCGCTGTTTTGAGTAAACATCCAACCGGTGACTTGGCAACCGAAGCTAAAAGAAAAATGAATCAGCTATGAAAAAAATTACTTTAACAATTTTCTTGTTTGTCTCTACTCTTATTTTTGCTCAGACAGAGCAGCAAAGCATTGAGCTTCCTGATTTTGTAATTACCGGTAAACAGAGTATTAATGTTCCTATAGCAACCAAGAGGAAACCGGATTTTATTTCAACTCTATCCCAAGAATTTTTCACGCCGCAAATTACTCCGGAAGAACTCCCTTTGCTGATTTCATCAGATCCAATTCCTGTTAGACCGGAGATTAAAACATTCAGCAATTATATGAACGGTTCATTAAAAGTTCAGGTCGGGAATTACTCTTGGCCGGTTGGTGAACTCTATTTAAGTCAATCTTACGAGAATTATCTTTTCAACGCCAAGGTCTGGGGTACAAATATTAAAGAATATATTCCTAATGCAGGGTACAATAGTTCCGGTTTATCTCTGCGTAATGATTTTTTCCTTAGCACAAAATCTGATTTTCTCCCCGGTGCCAAAATTAAAGTTGCCGCGGACTATATTCGCGATTCCTATAAATTATTCGCTTCTCCTAGTCCAACACTTTTAAGAGAAACAAACAAAAGCTCTGCAATTTTTTCTATATCGAGCTCATATAACCGCTGGATTAATTTTGGTCTGGATCTCGATGGTAACATTTTATCTCTTAATGAAAATAGTCTTAAAGAAACAAACGTATCATCAAATGGCTTACTTGAATTCAAGCAGAATAATTTTACTGCCGGAATTAAAGGACTTCTTTCAAAACAACTGCTTAATAATAATCTAAGCGGAGTTGATAGTTACAGCTTTTATTCAACTGAAGGTTATGTAAAAATATTTCTAAATAACGCGCTTAACTTTACACTCGGAATTAACTACGCATCAAATTCATCAAATTCTTTCTTTGCGCCGTTTGGTTCTCTTGAATATAATCTAGATAAAGGTCTTACGCTGAGTGCGGATTTCAACCCTCACGTGAAATATTTTAATATTAGCGATTTCATTAAACGGAACATTTATTACAACCCAGGTTTGATTGATAATGTTTTCTCCGAATATAAAACCGATATTAACGGAATGATCAAATATGAGTATGAAAAATTATTTTCACTTTCATTTAGAGGCGGATATTCTAAAGTGAACAACTATTTCTATTTTGATGATGGGCTAACGGCTGGGAAATTTGATTTGAATATTTCGCCTGAAGCAAAGATTACCACTGCAGGACTCGATTTGAAAGCTTATCCTGAACTTTACGGATATATCTTCGGCGAATTATTATTTAAGAATGCTTCCGATCAGTTTGGCAAAATAATTCCTTATGAACCAAAATTATCAACTTCCATTACGTATGGATATAATTTTTATTTTGGGTTGAATGCTAAAATACGTTACTGCATGGCTTTTGATGTTTACACTAATACTAACAATTTATCTAAACTTGATAATTACAACGACGTTTCTCTTTCGCTGGAATATGAAATTTTTGCCGGATTAAAATTGACTGCGGACTTTCAAAACATTATGAATCGAACTAACTTTGTATGGAAGCAATATCAGGAAAAACCATTTGACCTTCTTTTAGGAGTCGAATACCGTTGGTAGGAAAATTATATAAATAATATTATGAAACTGGTAAAACTACAAAAGAAAGTTGCTGATGTACTAGGAGTCTCTTCGTCTCAAAAAAATTTAGCTTTTGAGATTTTTATAGACAAAATTTCAGAGATACTTCTCGAAGGCATTACTATCAAAGTGCCTAGAATCGGTTTTTTCCAATTAAAAGCAGAATCAGCTAAAAATGGGAGTCGTCCTTTAATTTTTTCTCCTCTTTCGGAAGATTTTCTAAAAGATGCGCGCCAACTTTATCTTACTATTGATGTAGCTCATAAAACAAAAAATACATCTGAATTCGATTCTAATATTTTCAGTATTGGAGTTGGAAAACCTCTCTTGCCTTTGTCCACAGACGAACAGCCGGATACGGAAACATCTTATGCCATGCTGAAAAAATCTATTGAGGAAAGAGTTAAAGAACTTTTAACCGAGTCAGATCAAATTCCTAATTTTAATATTTGGGATGATTACTACAAATCCCCCGAAAAGTTTGAAGATGAGGCAATAGATGAAACCAAAAATCAACTTTCCGAGCTTACTTCAGATCTAAAGTTTAAGGAAGAAAAAATGCCCGGCAAAATTCCGGAAAACATTCATGAGAATTATGATACACTTCTGCCGGGTATAGATAAATCTGAACCGCCGGAAGAGTTTAACCAATTTACAGCAATTAAAGATGTTCAAGAAGTACCCAGAGAATCAGAGAATACGACAGTTCAAAAAGAAGATAAACAAGAACCTGTTTTGAAAGATGCTAGAAATGTATTCACTACCGGAAATGAAAATAACCATGGAGAAGAAACTTCTCGGTCAGAGGAAGACTATTCAGCATTAGAAAAATTACAATACGATGAAAATCAAAACCAGCAAATTACAATTGCCGATTTGTTGGAAGATATGAATCTGCCGAAGAGTGAAACGAAAATTAAGAATGATGATGAATATATTATCGGTGATAACATTGTGCCGGTAAAGGAAACATTGGATAGAATACTTGCGGATGAGAAAATTGAAGACAATAAAAGCGAGATTGATAATCCTACAGTTGAACTGCAAGAAGAAAAAATATCTGCGTTTGAAGAGCTACACAAATTGAATGATGAAGTAATCTCTCATTCGGAAGTTTACGAAGCATTGCCGGATGAAGCTGAACAAAAAATTGAAAGCGAAAAGATAGAAGAGAATGAAAACAAAGTTGAGATTTCCTCTGATGAATTAGAAGAAGAAAAGATATCAGCGTTTGAAGAACTACACCAATTGAATGATGAAGTAATTTCTCATCAAGAAGTATACGAAGCAGTAGCGGATGAAGCTGAACAAAAGGTTGAAAGCGAAAAGGTAGAAGAGAATGAAAACAAAGTAGAGATTTCTTCTGATGAATTAGAAGAAGAAAAGATATCAGCGTTTGAAGAACTACATCAATTAAGTGACGAAACAATTTCATCTCAAAAGATTATCGAAGAACAAGTTGACGAAGTCCAATCTGAAAAAGATAATAAAGATAAAGCCGAATCTCCTTATGATGAGTTGGTTGAACAAAGTATGCCGGTTATTGAAAAAGCTAGCGGTTGGAATAATGAAGAAGAGATAGAAGAAACAGATGATGAAACAAAGATTGAAGATGAAAACGAAAGAGTTGAATGGAATTGGGGCGATGAACTGCGAGAGGAATTTGGTATTCCAAAAGTTGAAGGTGAAGAAGCAAGATATGAAATGGTTGACATGGACGAAGAAACCGAGGGAAGTCTTAGGATTACGGATGATTTTTTAGACGACAATGAAACAACAAAAGATTTATTTGACCAATTGGAAAAAACTCTTGATAGAGAATTTAATGTTGATGAAGCATCAAAACGTAGATTCACTAATGTTGATAAAAAAAGCACTATTGATAGAAATAATTTAAAAAAGGTTGTTCTGGAATTTTCTGGCCCGCCCTCCAAATATGAATTTGTTGAAGACCGCTCAAGTGGCAAAGAAAAAAGAATGGCAATTACTCTTATAGATGAAGATGAAGAGAGAATTAATAAAACGTTTTCAGGCACTGATAAAGATTCCGGCGAAAAGTATAAAGAAAATTATTTCAAAAAAATGGCATTGATAATATTTGGCTCATTCGTCATTGTCGGCTCCATAGTTGTATTCATTATACTAAAAGGGAATGGCTCCAAAGAATTGCAGAATCAATCTAATGTTTTAAAACCATCGCAAACAAAAACTGTCGCTGATACTTCTATCATTTCTACTCCGGAACAAATTGTGCAAACAAATAAAGATACTTCGGCAACGCCATACGAATTAAACGATTTTCCACGAACCGCAGTCTCACCTGTACCGATTAAAGATGCAACGGACAAACAAATTCTGGAAACAATTAAAAGAGAGTCTGCAAAACTACAATCCAGTCCAAAGGTAACACCAACTGAAAAGCAAACTGCTTCTAAAACCGTTAATCAGGACCGTGGTAAAAATGTAATCACAGAAACACGCGTAAGCGACAGAGTGTATTACGATGGTAAAAATTACAATATACAGGTATCATCATGGCCTAACCGGGCAAGAGCAGAAGAAGAATTAAACCGGTTACGGAAACTTGGATTAAACGCTATTATAGTTGAAGCAAATTTACCTCAGAAAGGTGGAATGTGGTACCGGGTTCGTCTCGGTCCTTTTAAATCTCAAAAAGAAGCCGAAGAAAATCTAAAAAAAAATAATTTATAAATCTCCATAAAGGTAATCATGAAATTGATTGACATGTTCCTAAAAGGCGGATTGGTTATGTGGCCTATTCTGGCATGTTCTATTATTGGTTTGGCTATTGCTGTAGAAAAATTTATTGTAATTCGTAAATCAAAAATAAATGTACCTGCTTTTTCAATTAAGATCCGCGGAATACTGAAGAAAAAAGATGTAGCCAGTGCAATGGGTTATTGCATGGAAGAAAAATCACCTATTGCAAATATTATCCGCCGAGGTTTAAAGAAAATAAAACTCGGAAGAAAAAGAGTTTTGGATGCAATTGAGATTGCAGGTAAACAAGAGATAAGCAAACTAGAAAAAGGTCTTTCTACGCTAGCAACTGTTGCCGGTGCGGCTCCAATGTTAGGTTTTCTTGGTACTGTAACCGGAATGATAGCTGCCTTCATGAAAATTCAAGAGCTTCAAGGTAATGCCAGTCCGGCTGACCTAGCTTCGGGAATATGGGAAGCACTTCTTACCACTGCTTTCGGCTTGTTTGTTGGAATACCAGCGCTTGTTTTGTACAACTATTTCGTAAGTAACATAAATAAAATTGTTCTGGATATGGAACGAGTTGCCACAGATGTACTAGATGTTTTGGATGAAACTGAAAAAGATTTTTCCGATGATGATGAAGAGGAGTTATAGGAGTAAAAATGAAAATTGAATCATCAAACAAAGTAATAAGCATGTTCAATTTCGCATCACTCACGAATATAGTGATGCTGCTGTTGCTCTTTTTCCTTTTATCGTCTCAATTTGTAGTGCAGACTGGAGTAAAGGTTATGTTGACGGGAGCTAAAAATAACGAACAAGCGAAGCCGACAAATTTTTCAGTTACAATCACAGGCCAAAATAAAATTTACGTCGGGGCAGAAGAAGCCAGTCTTGCGGCACTCAGCGCAAAATTGTCTTCTGCACGGTCAGCCAATCTAAATGAGAATTTAACTATCAGAACGGATAAATCTGTGAAGATTGATTTAATAATCAAAGTGATAGACGCCGCTAAAAGAATTGGTGTGGATAAATTTACAATTCAGACAGAAAAAATTAGTCTCTAATGTTATTAAAAGAACCTAGAAAGGAGTTGCAAAAGAAATTGATGTTAAATTACGATTCACAATTTTTGCCGGACGGTACTGTAAGCAGAATTGTCCCGCTAACAAAAACAGTCGCGCGCGTTTAGAATTTGCGGCAATCAACTCATAAAGACAGTGGCTGTTCGAACCGCTTTCATCAAACAAAGCAAGTTGAACAAACCGTTGTTATTCTTCTTCCGTACCGTCTTCAGTAAAATTATCTTGAGTGTGTTGTTCTTCTCTATAATAGAATTTATAGAAAAAATATTCAGCAACGGAAAGAAGTGAAAGTGAAATTGCATCGGCATCGAATTGAATACCAAATCCTTTGCTGTCTATTAACAACTTGACTACCGATGTAGAAATTGACCAGCCGACGGCAAACAAAACAATTATCAAAGCAAGATTTATAAACGCAGACGAGAGCGATTCATCCTGCCATTTTTTTGTGAATATCACAGTCATGAAAATTAAATGTGCGCTGAAAATTAATGCTGTTATCATCTTTATGTTAGTTCGAAGGATTGTTAATTCTGTTATTAATTATTTGAGCTCCCACCAAACCGCCAACTGCTCCAAAAATAGTATTGACTATAAAATTGTTTATCAGAACAGAAAATGTGTAGAGTAAAGAAAAGCCCTTTGTTAAGATTTCTTCTCGGACATTCTGGAATAGGTTTAATACTTCGGTTTTAATTTCCGGAGTTACCGGAAAACCTTCTATCATCCTTTGCAACTCAGGAAAGGTTGATATAATATCGTTATGTTTAGTAACAAGCGTTATAAATAGTTCAAAGAAACTTCCAAATATTGCCGCATAAAGACCTGTAACAATACCAAACATTATTGCTTTTTTAGCACTGATTTTTTCTTTGCTGTTTGTTGCTCGCTGGTCTAGCATAAGAGAAGTAAACGCCGCTAAGGGTATAATAAAACAGCATGAAAAACTTCTTAGAAAAGGAACGATTTGTAAAACTCCGGCACCAAAGCCGCAGACTAAAGCGGAAATATATTTTTTCACTGAACGCTCAATTTTTCATTTCTAGAATTAGATTATTCAAACCGTTGTAAAGATATAAAAATCCAACTGAACCTAAAAGTAAACCGGTACTAAAAGCTATCAATTTTGAATAATGATAGATATTCATTGAATATAATATTACATCTGCAAACATTGGAATGGATGCATAAAGTAAGAATTTAACGGGAAATTTTTTCTTAAAATCTTTGGATAAAAAGACGAAAGAAACGAGCAGTAATCCAAAATAAATTCCAGTACATCGTGCGCAAGTTAAAGTTTCCCCATTATTGAATAATAGCAACTTAGCTTTTTCTTGATGACAAACGAGCGAATAGGTTTTTTGAAGAAAGGGAAGTGCAAACAAAAAATGGTTGTCAATCGAAATCAGCCACTCAACAAATATTCCCGAAAACCATAGTAAAAGAACAATAAATAAAATCAGTCTGTATTGAAAACGCATAATAGTATGTCAATCATTCTGAATGATATTGAAGATAAAGATGGAACTCTTTGTGAGGAGATACAGCTTAGTGTTGAATACAAATGAATCAACAATTTCCTCTTCAATATTTGGAGTAAAAGCTACCTGATTAAAATTCTCATTCTCAAGATTGGATTCGTTAAAGAAAATGATTTGTGATTTATCATTTACGCTAATGTTCTGAAAAGTTGTGTTAATATTATTAGGTATAAAAGGCAGTTTAATTTTTTTTATCCCATTGCCAAACTGATCAAATATAACTAACCAGTCGGAATCAATCACTAATATTTCGCTGTTCGTTAGGACAAACTGTTTTGGGGCTGCAAGAGAAAACGAACCCGCATCATATCCGCCTATTGTAAGTTGAAACTCCCCGTTCATATTATATTTTAATATTCTGTTATTGTCGGAATCTAGAATAAACAAATCGCCCTGCGTAGAGACCGCCGCGCCGGTTGGATACCGGAACGCAGACCGGTCATCGCCGGAACTTTGTGTTGAAAATTGTGAAAGATAATTTAAGTCTTTGTCGAACATTTGAATACGGTTGTTATTTTTATCGGAGACATAAACTTTCAATGTATTGGCAAAAACATCAATTGGGTTGTCAAAAGAAGATTCTGCCCAGCCGTAGCCGCCTACTAATTTGATCACGTTTCCAAGTGTATCTAGTTTTATTATTTCATTTTTACCGGAATCGGATACAAAAATAAATCCGGCGGGATTTACCGAAAATGAACTGGCAGAATTAAAATTGCCAATTTGCCCTGAAGAAACTAGCGTTTGTGCTGTTAGAAGATTTCTAAAGAAGAAGTAACACAAAAATAATAATACAATTTTCAGATTAATTTTATTTCGTATCATTTACAGACTTATTCATCGTCCATTACATTACTCTGTTGAACCTGAAATATTATAACTGACTGTTCCAAACGGACCCGTAACACTAATTACCAAAGAAGCAGATGACGGTTTAATAGTTGTTGGGTCGCTATCACCCAAGGAGACCGTAAACTGAGTTACTCCTGGACCTCCCACAAGAGCATCAGGTACAACATAAGTCGGAGGACTAACCGTTAATGAACCACCAACCGTCGAAAATGATATTGTATTATCTGATGAAATAGGGTTTCCGTTAACGTCGGTTACAGTAAATGTAAATGTTTGACTTCCTCCATTAAGTATATTAAAAGTCGAAGGGGAAACATTCTTAATAACAGGCAACCCCGAAAGTAATCGAATTGTAGTTGTACTAATAGTGTCTGAGAATTCGGTTATAGTTTTTGCTGTAACTTTGAAAAAGCCAATTCCTTGGTTAGGTAAAGCTGAGTTGGAAAGTGTGGGGAAGCCAAATGTAGCCAATGTTGCCGTTGCTCTCCCTAATTCATCTGTGGGTATAAGCTTACCAATTACACCGTCAGTTGTACTAAAATATACTGAAGTATTTTGACGAACCGGATTGGAATACTTGTCCCCTAACAAAGCTGTAAAAATTATTAGTTGATTTTGGATTCCAAAGTATGGGTAATTCAATTTATTACTTGCAACAGAAAATCTTTCTTGAACTGGAAAACCTCCATAAATTGTAAACAATATAGGTTTCGAATAGATCGTTTGTGAAGGTGTGTTTACATAAGCGCGTATCTGAACAACTCCAGCAATAGTGCCTGTGGTTATGGCGACGCTAGCTTTGCCATTATCATCTGTTTTTGTTTTAGCGGGACTTACAAATTCTCCGCCTCCTGGTCCTTTTACTAGTTGAAAATTAACATCTACAGCATGACTTGAGTTCACATTATGACCGGTTGAATCAATTACTTGAAAAGTTGCAAGTGCAGTTTCAATAGTGCCGCTTCCTTTAATTCCTAATTTATCTGTTGATTGTGAAAACAGAAAAATTGAAGCCGCAGTGTTCGAAATATTTGGTTGATGAATTCTAAGTGGTTGCAATGCGATTGATTTTCCGGCAGATATTGTTACAGCTTGAGTATCGGCAACAAATCCTGTCTTTTGTGCGATTACTAATATATTTATTGCTGATGTGCTTGCGATTTTAAAATTGAACTTAAATGCTCCTTGCGAATCCGTAGTTGTGCTAAGTGCTGAAGAGAGATTTGCTATGTCAACTGTAGCGTTTGCTACCGGGTTAGAACTTAAAAGATCTATAACAGTACCTGTTAATGTTACTGTACTGTCAGTCAGTGTTGGGGATACTGTGTTATCACCACTTGAACTGCCGTTCTTGAGAGTGCAGTTGGTTAATGAGATAAGAAGAATGATAATTGATAAAAGTAATATCTTTTTCATAATGTATTCGTTTTTATTATGATTAATTAATTATCGAAAATTAACACTGACAGTTAAGTCTCATTCAAAGATATTTACATGCGCATAAGTAATCAAGTTTTTCTTCTTGTAATGTAGTGGTAATTATTTCAAAAATACAGGAACTTTTAATAGTTGTGATTTGGTTAACCTAAAAATGATTTGTCGTTGAATGATTCAATTGCTAAAAAAGTTCTCTTTATAAAAAGTAATTACACATTATCGAAAAAGATATTAATAGAATAAAGAACGTTTGGTTTCTGCAATAATGTTAATTATTTTTGCCTAGAATTTTATTGCCCCGTAGTGTAATTGGCAACACGTCTGACTCTGGATCAGGAGACTCTAGGTTCGAACCCTAGCGGGGCAGCATTAAAAGGTTTGAAAATGATTTATTTTCAAACCTTTTTCTTTTTTGCCCGCTAAAAAAGCACTATGACTTTTTGTTTTTGATGTATGGAGTTTGTATGGACTTTTGTATGGACTCCACAATCCAACACGACAATATTTTAATGGATACAAAAAAGAAAGCTCTGGAATGCCACTCCTAAAACTTTTTTGATATCCAAGAACAAATTAGAACTGTTTTATGGTTTTGAGCTTTTTACATTTTCAATATACTGAAATAGTCAGAAAAGAGAAATAACCGGAAGCTATGCAGCTTCCGATTTAGCAATAACTTCCGTTTGTGTAATATCAAACACGGTCGCAGTAAAAAAGTGAACATCCTCCTCATTAGAAATCAATTCGGAATTATTTTCTTGCTTGGCTTTTGATGGAACAAAGATCAAAAAGCCGTGTTCACCTTTGCGAACAATTCTTCCGGCTTTCTTCCATTGTTGAAATCCGCCAACGATTGAGAAATTAATTTCAGATTGAGCAACTAAAAAACATTGGTTATGAGGTGTAAGTAAATGCCCTTCAACAGTAACAATGCCGAACTTATCGGCGATTGTTTGGCGTTGTTCTTCTGACATTTCAGAAAGAGTTTTCCGAATGCGGATGATCTTTTCTTTTTTCTCTTGTCTTAATTGTTGTTTTTGTTCTTGTGATAACATGGCGATAACTCCTTTAAGATTTTTTAATTGATTTGATAAAAGCATTTAGGAAAGTGTTTGCAGATGAAAATGTTTTGAATGATTGTGAATGAAATGCACCGGACGGAGTAAATACATTTACAAAGAATTTTTGATTTGATTGAATTAACCGAATAAGAAAACCCTTATGCGATTTTGAATAGAACACCGTTTTTGTTGCCATTGTTATTACACCCTAAAAGAAGAAACAACTGCACTAAAAGACTGAGCCAAAGCAGAAGGAGTAATAACCAACGGAATAGTTTTTAAGATTTTAGAAACGTTATTTACACGGTTGCGAACTTGCACAAGATAACAAGAAGGAGTAGAAACCAGATAAAAAGTGTAACCGCACTTAGAGACGATTTGGAGAGTTTTGTTTTGCATGATGTTTGCCTTTTATGCTGTATAAAAAAATGTTTTTGCCGCACGCAAAGTCTCTAAGCGGTTACGAAGTAACCGTCGAAGCCGTTAAGGTGGCAGACAAGGGCGAAAAAATGCAGCTTTTTAATGAGAGTCAGCGAATGAAAAAAGCAGATGCGTTTTGAGTTTATAAACCCTTGACGGACGGATTCCTTAACCGGCTTAAATTTGAGTTAGTGTGGCAAAAACAATGCTTTGAAGAACAGCGAAGCAAGCCGAAGGATTGCGAGCTGTAAACAAAAAAAGTATCAGTTGTTGAGTTAAAAGGTTTGGATGAATGAACGGAGGGAATGAAGAGAAACTTTTTGCCTTAGGTTTTATGAGGAACATTTTAAGCGAAAATATGAAGCGCAAATTGTGATCGAATGCTTTTATGAATTTTATGAACGTGCCTTTCTTTTTAAGCAATTTATGAGTTTGGAAATTGGCGCATCTTTTTGATTCAAAAAGTGTGAGCAAGAGACAAACGAATAATTTGCGTTCATGCTTTATGAGGGAAATATTTTTGAATGTTTTTGATGAAAAAGTATTGAGCGAACTGAAAGTAGATCTCCGCTTTGTGAGGCGAATGAATGAGCCGAATCATAGCGGCCTTTTCTTAGCGAACAATTTTAAGTGAATCGGAGTGAACGACAATTTGTGAGCTATCGGTAGGTAAAAAGAGAAGGGTTACCATGAATGATAACCCTTTCTTGAAATGATTAACTGAGTTTGGTGAAAGTTGAGGAGTTTTGAACAACTTTACCCTCAGCGGTTTTTGTTACGACACACACATACAGAATACTGCGCTGATACTTTGCAGCAGTATTTTTTTGAGTTGCGTTCAGATCGATTTCTAAATCGTTAGTCTGCGCGAAATTGTAACCAGGAACATCTTTGGATAAAGAAATAATCTTAAATGGTTCATCTGCTTCGTTTGAGGGATCATAATAGCAGACTAATGCATTGGCGGAAAGATTAACTTCATCAGCGCCAAAAACAGATGAAGAATTAAGTATTGGAAGTGTGGCTGTGATTTTATCAGCGGCTACTGCAGCAGTTGAAATCTGCAAAGGAAATCCCTCTGGAGCGAGAATATTCTGCTCAGTTGGTTTTTCAATGGAAGAATAAGCGAAGTTGCTTTGAAATACTTCATTGAAAACTGAGCTTGATACATTTCTTACTTTCTTCCAGATTGAAACGAGTGAAGCAAGAGAAAGAATTGCGCTTGCAAATTTTGCAGTGACTGAAAATTTCTGACGAACTGCAAGAACAGCTGGTTCTTGACTAGCATTAAAACTGGATGGACGAGCTGCTAACACAGTTCGACCGTCAACTGTTCTCGCGGAAAGGTTGCCAAGCTTCCCGGATAAATTTCCGATGACATTTCCATTTACGATTGCCATGGTAAAACCTCCTAAAGTTATGATGAATTACAGAGGCAATTTTATGGGATTGAATAGACGTGTTCACTGTAATAATGGGAAAGTAAAAGAAAATGAGTTTGTTGGTGTCCTATGGCTTGGATGTGGCTTGTTACAGGCTTGTTAGGGGCTGGTTTGATGATGGAAAAGAAACCGGCTTATTTCTTCTTTTCCGGAATAGGATTGTATTTACTGAATCATAACACAAATTATACTTCTCTGAGAGAAGAAAAATTGATTCAATTTGATTGTAAGATTTTCGCAATTCTATGTATTCTGATTTGATTTCTAAATTCCGAAGGACCAACTCATTGATTAATCCAAGTTGATGATATTTCTGGAATTTGAATTCATTTCTAATATGCGATATGTCAAATCTG
>JAKAMS010000029.1 GCA_021812745.1 Bacteroidota bacterium
TTAGGTTTTGATGATTGCAAATATCTCTACCTTCCGGTGTATATAAATATTCAATTCTGTTTTGATAGAACTCAGTAATTTTTCCGCGGACCATTTTCAATGTGCTGTTCATAAATTTATTCTGTTCAGTAAATCCTTCACCAAGAAACGCAATTGCGGATGGAATCCACCGCTCGGGAAATTGTCCTTCATATATTCCCCCGGTTTTGAATTTTGCGATTTCACCTTCCAACATCTTTAGAATTGATTTTTGTCCTTCAACCGAATGATAAGAAATTTTATTTTCCTCAGCCCATTTTAAAATTGCTTCTTTGTTGGGAACGATCAAAGCAATTGTGTAAGGAGACTGGTTATTATAGAGCATCACTTGCTCTATAAATGCCGAATGTTCGGTTAACGCTTCTTCAATTCCTTCCGGGCTATATTTTTCTCCGTCGCCGCTTATCAATAAACTTTTGAACCTGCCGAGTACATAAAGGAATCCATCGTCATCTAAATAACCAAGGTCTCCGGTATAAAGCCAGCCATCTTTGATTACTTCTTTAGTCGCCATTTCATTCTTCCAATAACCGACCATAACATTTTCCCCTTTAACAACTATCTCTCCTTTTTCTCCAATAGAAAGTTCCTTCCCATCCGTGTCGCAAATCTTGACTTGCAGATCTGCAACAATTGCACCTGATGAACCAAGTTTATGTTTCTTTGGAACATTAGCAGAAATCACCGGAGCGGCTTCCGTTAAACCATATCCTTGAAACATGGGAATTCCTAAAGCGTAGAAAAAGTATTGCAGTTCAACGTCAAGAAGCGCGCCTCCGCCGATAAAAAATTCTAAACGTCCGCCAAAATTTTCTCTGATTTTACTAAAGAGAATTTTATCATAAAAAGCATAAAGCGGTTTTAGAAAAATTTTATTCCCTTTCCCTTTATTCCAGCCGTTGCCGTTATATGAGTAAGCTGTTTCAAGCGCTTTATTAAACATCTTTTCAACTACTTTTCCTTTTGCTGCAATTCCATTTTCAATGTTCTTTCTAAAATTTTTTGCAAGCGCCGGAACGCTCAATAAAAATGTCGGCTTAATTTCTTTAATATTCTTCGGCACATTTTTCAAAGTCTCAAGAAGAGTTTTTCCTTGTTGAACCGAAGCCATACTTGCGCCGTTTTTCATTAATGTGTAGATGCCGGCAGTGTGAGCAAATGCGTGGTCCCACGGCAGCATTAATAATGAAACATACCATTCGGGGATTGGAAGAAGCTTTGACGATTGCTCAACATTTGCAGTATAATTTCTGTGAGTAAGAATAATTCCTTTGGGGTCTGCGGTCGTTCCGGATGTATAACAAATATTCGCGTAATCATTTTCAGAAATTGAATTCCATCTCTCATCAAATTCTTTTCTAGAAGAGGAAAGAAATTCTTCCCCCATTTTAAGGAGTTCACCTATAAAAATTTCGTCATCATCGAGAGTATCGGGTTTATCCAGCAAAATAATTTTTTCTAAATCCGGCAGGTCATTTTTAATCTTTTTGATTTTTGACGCTTGATATTGAGATGCAACTACCATTCTGCATCCCGAATGCGCCAGCCTGAATTTTAGATCGCTTAGTTCATCAATCTTGGTTGATATTGGAACATTAATAGCTCCGGTAAATAATATACCAAGTTCGCTCGCTACCCAATAATTTCTTCCTTCGGAGATAAGAGCAATTCTATCCCCTTTCTTAATTCCGTACTTCATCAAGCCGGCGGCAAACTTATGAATCAAATTCTGCATTTCAGAATAAGTCGTTCCTACATATTTATCATCTCTTTTTTCCCACATCAAAACATTTTTAGAAAAATGTCTTACACTTTCTTCAAATAAATTTGGAAGTGTTCTTTCTTTCACTTTTTATCCTGATGTTTTCTTTTTAGATGCATTCAAAATAATACTTTGGTGGGAATTAAGCACCTATACGTTTGACAAGTTGTACGGCTAAAAAAATAATAGAACACTGACCTACCTACCGGTAGGCAGGTTATCATGATTAGATATGATTAATTAAGATCATAAAAAATCATAATCATCTTATAAAACTTAACTGCGGCAGGCAGGTCTGCTTTCTATTAATGGTCCGGATTACTTACGAAAGTATTCATTTGGTAATACTAGAAATAAAATCTAAACCCAACGCGCAGCATTACGCCGCTCATATCGTAACTGCGCTCGAATGTGTGCCTGAGTCCGGTATTGGCATCTCTTACATCATACTGCCAGCTTGGCTTTGACGAATGATACGACAATTCCGCAATGGCGTCTGATCTTCTTCCTAATTCATACATTATACCAAAACCGAGCCGCCACGAAAAATCGAACGCGCCTTGAAATTTATCGTCATTTGGATTCGCATAGTCTCTATAAAAGATTAAGAGCACTTCCAGACCCGCAGCGCCGGTTACAAACGCTCTTGTGCGCGGTGCAATTGTCCAGTTACCGGAAATGCTTCCCATAAGAGGAATTGAATGTAAATTAGTTTTAGCGCGCAGTTCGTTTAACAAACTGTTTGGACCATAAATATCATTGATCTCCGAAACAAACTTTTGATCCACATAATTTTTATTAAACCAATCAATACTGTAACCTAACAGAAAATTATCATCCACATACCAGCCCCCTTCGTAACCGATAATAAATCCCGCATCTGTAGCGCCGGGACTGAACATTCCCAATTTAACAGATGAGAATTTTGATTGTGCCGGTAATAGAAGCGGCATTGCAATAATTAATAAGAAGAAAAATTTTTTCATTTCATTTCTCGCATTTGATGGTCGTTTTGTATTACAACTAAAGTGCCAGCATTTACTTTCTATTTATCTCTTATTTCGATGCTTTAAAATAGATTTTGTTTCGGATAATAAACAGCGGGGACAATTTAATGGACGAAAAAATGTTGATGAGGTGAACATTTTACGGACTTTTTTTTATTGGATGGATATTAGCCGAAAGGATCATCGTTCCGTAGAGACGTTCCATGGAACGTCTCTACAGATCTAAATTTTCTGGTATTTCTTTTTCAATCTCCCACTTCATGGGGTTTTGTTCACCCCGTGAGATAATTTTTAATTCTGTTTTTAATATATCTTTTTCCCCAACTACTCTTTAAATACTTTTCTCGTAATAATGCATCGGTTTGATTCAAGCAGCCCTCCCAATAAACCAATTCAAATGGTAATCTATTTTTCGTTGAAAATACTTTTCTTAATTGATGTTCCTTAATTCTTCTTGGAATATCGGTTGTATATCCCACATAAAAATGTTTGTCAATTGCTGATTGTAAAACGTAAATGTAGTATTTCATAATTTATCTCACGGGGTAAATATATTTTCTGATGTTATATAGTTCTCTTTCATTTCTAATTATCCTATCATAAAACCGGGGTTGCCATGAAAAATTATTAAGACCATTTTCATGCGCTCCTTTTGTAACAACCGATTTGAATGAACCAATGATATTAGACAATGTTATTGATTTGTTTCGTAAAGACGAGGCATGCCTCGTCTCTACAATTTTGTTTATAATTATTATTCCGTGAATATGGTTTGGCATAATTTGAGAATAATCCAATTCAACAGTTGGAAAATGGTTTGGTATATTTTCCCAAAATTTACTGACAATTTTTCCTAAACTATTTAAAATCATTTTCCCGTTTTTGATTTCTCCAAACCACTCTATATGGCTCTTTGTATTAATCGTTATATAATACCACCACGGATTCACCCCGTGAGATAGTTTTGAATTCTATTCTTGATGTACCTTTTCCCCCAAGAAGATTTTAAATATTTTTCCCTTTTGGTTGCATCTTTTTGATTTCTACAACCTTCCCAGTAAACTAATTCAAATGGTATTCTATTTTTGGTCGAAGGTACATTTCCGGAATTATGCTCATCAATTCTTCTTTTCAAATCACCAGTGAATCCTACATAATTCTTATTATCTTTTAACGATCTTATTACATATACATAGAAATACTTCATAAGATTATATCACGGGGTAAATAATCCCATTCTTTCAAACGGGTCGTTTCTATACGGTATTTATTTTTGTACAAAGACATTTAATTATTTTATTCGTGTGAGACGTCCCATGGGACGTCTCTACATATTTCACTCTATTTACACGCCGTCTCCGGGAAACATCCCAACGAAACATTTTATGGTGTTGCGGGTGCTGGTTCTTCCGGTTTTTTTACAATTCTTTCTATTGGCAGTAAATACTGATCGTATTTTGCACGGTTGTTCGCAAAAATAATTTTTCCGGCTTTGCTAACCTTCTGCATAATTGAATAACACTCATTTAATTTCTCAATTCTTTCTTGAGTTATTGCAGGTCTCTTCTTTTTACTCATTTCTTGTTCGTAATCTGCATTTATCAATTCCGTTAGCAAAGCAGCAATTTTATCAATTTTTTCTTGACTGAAACCGGCGGCGATTAGTTCTGTTTTAAACTCAACGGCTGTTTTATGAAGCACACCCAAAAACTGAATCATTTTTGTCTCGCTTGTACGCGCTTTATCATAATCATTCACACCGAACTGAGTCCAGATCTCTTTTCTGTTTGGAAATGCTTTTTCAATAAAGTACTTCATCATTTGGAAAAAATCTCTGCTCTCGGTCATTTTCAATTCAACATTTTTTGTCAATTCGGTTTGACCGCTTACGTATAGGGAATCCTGTGCTACAGTATTGCCTGCTTCAATTTTTTGCAACCAATTTTCTGCGAACGGATCAGCAAACTCGCTATCGAAATTTGTGAATGCAATTTTGTCTTCCACAAAAAGACCTTGCATTACTCTCGACGCCTGAATCATATCGGCATCGGATCCGCTGAAGCTGCGAACCTTCTCCTCTGCTTTTGCCATTTTACCACCCTTTAAAATGTTTCTAATTTGTTAATTTATTTGGGAAAAGAGGAATTTCTTTCTAGAACCTTCAATCCGACCTATTTTTAAGCTAAATACCGTCTTTTTACTCTCTTTCGCTGTTTCTATGATCAGTTCCGCCGTTCCTATGACTCTCTCCACCGCTTCTATGATCCTCTCCGCCCTTTCTAAGATACGGTCCGCCATTACTATGGCATTGTCCGTTATCTATTTGGCATCAATTGTCATTAATTTGGTTTTTTACACCCCCGGACTCTGATTAAGAATATTAAGAAGAGAATAACTATTTAGCGGAAAGTGGTAGAATAAATGGAATTTTATTTAGAGGATAAGAATTAACTTGCGGATGTTATTAAATAATAAGAACTTGAATATACACAGATGCTAAAATATATTTTTTTAGAATAAATGCAAGAGAAAAATTGAGTAGCAAACGATAAACGGTTGTTGATAATTTGTAATTGGCAACAAGCTTAAAAACAGCAATGGCGCATAGTTTTGAACAGAACAAAAAAAGTCCCACGGAGTACGCAGGACTTAAGATAAATCTTCGGCTTATAGCCTTATTGTGATAAGCTTTCGAATGCAACATACGCGATGTAAATAAATTTTGCAAGAAAAATATTTTATTAAAGAATAAGGTGGGATGACCATGGAAAAAATACTTGGACTTGATCTTGGAACGAATTCAATTGGATGGGCAATTAGGAAAATTAATTCTCAACCAAATCAAATTATTGCAAAAGGAGTATTGACATTTGAAAAGGGAGTAGCAACAACAAAGAGCGGCGAGGAACCATCAGTAAAAAAAAGAACCGAAAGCAGAGGACGAAGGCGAAATTATCAAGCTGAGAAGTATCGTAAATGGAAGCTGCTTGAAACACTTATTTGCTATGAACCAAAAATGTGTCCTCTTACTATTGATGAATTAAATGAATGGAGAAAATATAAAAAAGGTGAAGGCACTCGTTATCCAAGTAGTAGGGAATTCAAGAATTGGTTAAAACTTGATTTCAATAATGATGGCATTGTAGATTTTGAAAATCCTTATCATCTTAGAAAAGAAGCTTCAGAAACTGTTATTGATAATCCTTTGATTGTAGGCAGAGCATTCTATAATCTTGTACAAAAAAGAGGGTTTAGAGGAAGAGACGAAGAAGAATCTAAAACAATTATTGAAGGGAGCCCGGATTTAGGAATAGCAGGCGCAGATGTAATACACAAAGTGATGCAGGAAAAAGATACTACACTTGGCGGTGCTCTGTATTATGAAAACAAAGAAGGTAAAAGAATTAGAAAACGATATAACATTAGAACAGATTTTGAGAGTGAACTGAAAACGATTTGTAACATTCAAGGGATAGATGAGACCAGCGAGTTATTTAAAAATCTTTATAAAACAATAATTTGGCAAAGACCTTTAAGATCACAAAAAGGAAATATTGGCAGATGCACATTTGAACCCTCAAAACAACGCTGCCCAGTCAGTCATCCTTTATATGAAGAGTACAGAGCATGGTGTTTTATTAATAACATTAAAGCGAAAAGAATAGAACAGTCAGAAAATGATTTTGATTTTTTATCTAAAGATCAAAGGAATCATATATATGAGAAACTCTTTTTTAGAAAGAGTAAACCACATTTTGATTTTCTGGATATAATAAAGGCATTAGACCCCACAGATTCATTGATTTTCAACTTTGAGAAGAATGCAACCAATAAACATCTTGATATAACAGAATTAATTAAACAAAGAAAAAGTAAAAATACTCCATACATTACTGTATCCGGTTGCCCGATAAGCGCTTCATTAATGGATATTTTTAATTGCAAGATGGAAGAGATAAAAATTCCCCATACGATAAACGACAAACGGAATGGTAAGAAGGACTACTACGATTATGAAGATATTTGGCATGTCCTCTTCTCTTTTGAGAGTAGAGAAAAATTGGAATCATTTGCAAAGGAACAATTAAAATTAGATGATGAGCATATAAAAAAGTTCGCTGGAGTGAAATTACAACATGGCTATGCCAGCTTGAGTATTAACGCCTTAAAAAAAATATTAGTGTATTTGCATAAGGGTTTTATTTATTCCGAGTCGGTTTTTTTAGCAAATCTTCCCAAAGTTTTTGGACGAGAACTAAATGACGATGAAATTGAATCAATTATTGATGGATTACGAACTCAGTTTAATCATTATAAAAGAATTAAAGAAGAAGTAAGCATTACCAATGCGTTAATAGGTGATTATTTTAACCGCCCTATAGAAAGACAAATTGGGAACTATCCAGGATATCAATTAATTAATGACGATTATAAAACGGCTGACGATAAAATTATTGAATTCTACGGGACTAAAACATGGAATGAATTACCCGATGAAAATAAAAATACTATTAGAGGAATAATTATTCGGGAATATCATAATTTTTTGCAAACGCCCAAGAGAACAGGCAGTAATCTTATTTATAAAACGATTCCACGGTTAGATGATTTAATTAAAGATTACTTAAGAAATAGTTGGAATATCCATGAAGATAAGTTTAGGCATCTTTATCATCCTTCCAATATCGAAAATTATCTTCCAGCAAAAGAAAAGGATGGGAAAAAATATCTCGGCGATCCCATGCCCATTAGCCGTGGATTTAAAAACCCAATGGCGATGAAAACACTTCATCATTTAAAACATTTGATTAATCATCTGCTGGAAAAAGGGAAAATTGATGAACAAACTAAAGTTGTAATTGAAATAGCACGTGAATTAAACGATGCCAACAGAAGAAAAGCAATATTCTTTTGGCAAAAAAATAGAGAAGAAGAGAATAAAAAGTACCGAGAGGAAATAATATCCGCTGCGAATGATGCAAATGTAGAAGTAGATATTAATAACATAGAGAACATTTACAAATACCGTCTTTGGGAAGAGCAAAGAAGGGTTTGTATTTATACGGGAAAACCAATCACTTTCTCAAAACTATTTAACGGAAATGAAGTTGAAATTGAACACACAATACCAGCTAGCATTTCTTTTGATAACGAGCTTTCTAATTTAACTGTGTGTTTTAAAAAATATAACAATGACATTAAACAGAAACAGATACCAACTGCGTGTCCCAATTACAATGGAAACATTACAATTGAATTAAGTGATGGGGCGTGGGAATGCGGCCCTATTAAAGATCGGATAAAAGTATGGGAAGAAAAAGTTGAGCATCTTAAAAAGAATATTGAGAGCAATAAAAAACAAACCAAGAATCCTTCATTAAGCAAAGAGAACAAGGATAGCATAATAGTAAAACGCAGAATGTGGGAGATGGATTTAGAATACTGGCAAAAGAAAGTAAATACGTTTACTATAACTGAATTTAAAACAGCATGGAGAAACAGCCAGTTACGAGATACACAAATAGTAACAAAATATGCTCTTCCCTATCTTAAAACAGTATTCGAAAAAGTTGATGTACAAAAAGGAATAATTACTGCCGAATTTAGAAAGATATTTAATGTTGGTTTTGAAAAAGACCGGAATAAGCAGACGCATCATGCAATAGATGCAGCTATTCTTACGCTAATACCGCATGCATCGTTAAGAGATAAATTGCTTAAAGAGCATTTTACTGCAAATGAACAAAACAGAAAATTTCATACAGCACCTATTCAATGGAATGATTTTCATCCAAATCATTTATTGAGTCTTGAGGAAGAAATACTTGTAAATCATTTAACACAAAACCGCACACTTACATTAACGAAAAAATATGTTAGAAAACGTGGAAAAATTCAGTACGTAAAAGAAAAACTTTCAGATGGTAAATGTGCTTATAAGCGGGATGAAGCTGGGAATAAAATTCCAATTATCGCTCAGGGAGATAGTATAAGAGGGCAATTGCATGAAGAATCGTTTCTTGGTGCAATTAAAGAATTTGAAAAAGACGAAAACGGAAAGCCAAAACTTGAGAACGGTATAGCTATTTACAAAAAGGAGAAAGATGGAAGTGAAAAGCTAACCTTTGTTAAAAAAATTCTTCTAAAAGATTTTACTTCCGTTGAAGATTTTGAAAAAATTGTCGATAAAACTGTTCGCGCCGTTATTACCAACGAGGTTGAGAAAAGAATTGAAAATGGAGAAACATTTAAGGATGCCATTCAAGAAAATATTTGGATGGTTGATGAAAACGGTAATCCCAAAATGATTGATAAAAAAGGGAACCCAATAGCACCTATGCGTCATGTCCGTTGTAAAGTTACAGCAGGAAGAGGCTATTTAACTAGAGACAAAGCACTTGAAATTAAAGAACACGCTATGCCTTCCAAGCAAGAACACAAACAATTTGTTTACGCAAAGAATGATGAAATGTCACTTTGTTTATTCTATGAAGGAAACGTTAACGGTAAAATCGAAAGAGCATTTAGACTTATTGGGCTCTTTGAGATGTCACAATATAGATTAAAGAGAGTAACCGATATTGCCAATAATCCCGAATTTCAGTTTTGTGAAGTAGGAAGAGGAAAGAATAAAACATTAATTCCTCTTTCCTCCGTAATAACAACCGGAACCCATGTTTTGATATACAAAGAAAGTTCTGATGAATTAAGAGAACTCAATAATAAAGAATTACTTAAACGACTTTACCGTGTTTATAAGTTTAACGAAGCTCCATCAGCTTATATATATCTTCAACATCATCTTGAAGCAAGACCAGATGGTGAATTAGGTGTGGGCGAGACAGGAATTGAGTTAGCTAAATATCAAGCAAGATTAAAACTTGTTGCGAATAATTTTAATTGCTTACTTGAAGAGAAACATTTTACTATAACACTTGATGGAGAAATCGTGTTAAAGCAACAAACGAATTTTTAATAAGCATTAAAAGAAACTCTAGAACATAAGTATGAGTAAATAGTATGATCAAACGAACATTGTACTTTAGCAATCCGGCGTATCTTAGTAAGAAGAATGAGCAGTTGGTGGTGAAGCTTAAAGACCAAAAGCAGGATCAAGATCACGAGCAAGATGAAGAAAAGAAACAAGATTTACCCGCCGAGGCGGGAAGAAACGAAGACAAGATTGAAAGACGGAATGTTGCTAAAGAAATTTTTAGCACAATACCAATAGAAGATATAGGAATTGCGATTCTCGATCATCAACAGATAACAATAACGCACGGGCTGCTCTCTTCCCTATTAGATAATAACGCGGCAATAGTAACATGCGATAATTCTCACATGCCGAACGGTCTGTTTATGCCGTTATCATCCAATCAACTGCAAAACGAAAAATTTAGAGCGCAGTTAGAAGCAAGCGAACCGTTAAAGAAACAATTATGGCAGCAGACAATCTCTATAAAGATTCGCAATCAAGCTGCACTTCTAAAAGACAAAAATATTTCAGTAATCAATATGAACGGGTGGGCAAAAAAAGTACGCAGCGGAGATCCGGATAATTACGAGGGACGGGCGGCTGCATACTACTGGAAAAATTTTTTTCCTATGATGCCGGATTTTACACGCGACCGTTTTGGAGAACCGCCGAATAATCTTCTGAATTACGGCTATGCAATACTAAGAGCTATTGTAGCGCGTGGATTAACCGGCTCCGGACTTTTACCTACATTCGGAATTCATCATTCAAATAAATATAACGCGTATTGTCTTGCGGATGATATAATGGAGCCTTATAGACCTTATGTGGATAAGATGGTTTTAGAAATGGTTGGCAACGGGGAAGATTTTTATGAACTGACACCATCAATAAAGAAACAGCTTCTTTCTATACCTGTAATAGATGTTTTTATCGAAGGGGAAAAAAGTCCGCTTATGGTTGGGGTACAAACAACAACAGCGTCATTATCAAAATGCTTTGAAGGAAAGCAGAGAAAGATTTTATACCCGGAAATGGTCTAAACGAATATAATTAGGTGTATCATACAATTGAGGCGCCCCATGGGGCGTCTTTACATATTTTATTTTTCCGTAGAGACAAGGCATCCCGCTGTGCGGGACAAATTGCCTCGTCACAAATGTAACGTCTCTACAAATTTTATTTTCTGTATAGACGACGTATGCGTCGTCTCAAAGTGTATTTTTTCATATATACAAAAAATATTTGGATTATGAGATTTAACGAGTATAGAATAATGTGGGTATTAGTATTATTCGATCTTCCGACCGAAACGCCGAAGGAGAAGAAAGCTTATACGCGTTTCCGTAAAGAACTTCTAAAGGACGGCTTTTCGATGTTTCAGTTTTCAATATATGTACGTCATTGCAGCAGCCGCGAAAACAAAAACGTGCATGTAAAAAGGATTAAAGAAATTTTGCCCGAAAAAGGGCACGTGGGAATACTATCCATTACGGATAAACAATTTGGAATGATGGAGATTTTCTACGGTAAAAAAGAGGAGGACGGCTTTCTAGAGCCGCATCAGTTAGAGCTCTTTTAAAAGTCCCTCTCTTTTTAAGAGAGGGCTTTAAGGTGAGTTCATTTTTCCAATCCTAAAACCAGCGTAAGTTGTTTAATTTCAATGACATCTTAGGGGGTATGTTGGTTTTAAAATTGTCAAAGAAACATTTGAAAGCAAATCACAACTTATCGGTATACTGATATATTTTCTTATCTGTTGGTTTTAAAATTGTCAAAGAAACATTTGAAAGCAAATCACAACCCAGAGAGGAATGTTCCTCTTCGTGGATCTGTTGGTTTTAAAATTGTCAAAGAAACATTTGAAAGCAAATCACAACGGACCTCAAGGAAGACCGAACACAATTTGGGTTGGTTTTAAAATTGTCAAAGAAACATTTGAAAGCAAATCACAACTATTTATACCGATCCAGGCGATCCGATTCGTTGGTTTTAAAATTGTCAAAGAAACATTTGAAAGCAAATCACAACTAGTAGCCGATTGCCAAAAACGTATTAATAGTTGGTTTTAAAATTGTCAAAGAAACATTTGAAAGCAAATCACAACTGGCAGAGATGATAGAGACCCATCTATTGTGTTGGTTTTAAAATTGTCAAAGAAACATTTGAAAGCAAATCACAACCTTTAAGCGGGATATCTTGTACGTGGAAATGTTGGTTTTAAAATTGTCAAAGAAACATTTGAAAGCAAATCACAACTGTTGCGCTCGGGCAATATCAGGACAGGGTGTTGGTTTTAAAATTGTCAAAGAAACATTTGAAAGCAAATCACAACCTATCATCATAATCCATCGCGCGGACGTAAGTTGGTTTTAAAATTGTCAAAGAAACATTTGAAAGCAAATCACAACCTGCATCAACATTTATCACATCTTTTCCGTGTTGGTTTTAAAATTGTCAAAGAAACATTTGAAAGCAAATCACAACCATGTTACGTGTCCGCATTGCGAAACTCAGTTGGTTTTAAAATTGTCAAAGAAACATTTGAAAGCAAATCACAACACATGGAAGTAATACCGGCAAAGCCAATCGTTGGTTTTAAAATTGTCAAAGAAACATTTGAAAGCAAATCACAACGCGGTTAAAGAACTGGCTGAGAATCTTGGAGTTGGTTTTAAAATTGTCAAAGAAACATTTGAAAGCAAATCACAACATTGACCGTAAAAATCCGTTTATAGTTCCAGTTGGTTTTAAAATTGTCAAAGAAACATTTGAAAGCAAATCACAACGTTGAGGTCATATATTTAATATCGTGCGTAGTTGGTTTTAAAATTGTCAAAGAAACATTTGAAAGCAAATCACAACATGTAGGGTTAACAACAGGAGGAATGAATGGTTGGTTTTAAAATTGTCAAAGAAACATTTGAAAGCAAATCACAACTTCAAGCATACAAAACCGCCGTGGAAAATTGTTGGTTTTAAAATTGTCAAAGAAACATTTGAAAGCAAATCACAACGACAGAGTAAGAGACTATTTTTCCTCTTACGTTGGTTTTAAAATTGTCAAAGAAACATTTGAAAGCAAATCACAACTATAGTCGAAAACATTCAAGGCACTGGGAGTTGGTTTTAAAATTGTCAAAGAAACATTTGAAAGCAAATCACAACTGTGGTTGCTGTTGCGTTGTTTGTCCAAAGGTTGGTTTTAAAATTGTCAAAGAAACATTTGAAAGCAAATCACAACAATACTTGGCAACAATGTTGCAGCGAACTTGTTGGTTTTAAAATTGTCAAAGAAACATTTGAAAGCAAATCACAACTCTGCGATTTGGTACATAACTTGGTCTGCGTTGGTTTTAAAATTGTCAAAGAAACATTTGAAAGCAAATCACAACTATTAGCTGTGAGCTGATAGCTGTCAGCTCGTTGGTTTTAAAAGGGAGATCAAATCACAACCGATAGACGCTTGAATGGCATTCAAGTGGGTTAAGCAAAACGGAATGGTCACAGGCCATTCCCTACATTCGTAGATTAATCTACAGTAGGTGAATCAACCC
>JAKAMS010000413.1 GCA_021812745.1 Bacteroidota bacterium
CTTTTGTAAGGTAACCCGATGCGCCGGCTTTTAAAGTCCTTTTGGCAAATTGATCTTCCGGATGCATTGTCATTATTAAAATTTTTGTTAGAGGAGAAAAATTTTTTAATTCCTTTAGAACATCCAGCCCATCTTTACCCGGCATGGAAAGATCGAGGATCAATATATCACAATTCAATTTCTTCAGCTGTTCGGGTATTTCATGCGGGTCAGCGGTTTCGCCGACTAGTTTTATATCACTTACGGTGCTTAATATTTTTTTTATCCCTTCACGTATAAGAGCATGATCGTCAGCTATAAAAATATTTATCATAATGGTACTCCATTATCATTTCCAATATACAACTATTTTTATTGGCTGTCATCAAGATGTTGTTAGTAGAAACGGTTAGCTTCCTTTTAGCTCTGTTTTATTGTAATTGACAAAAAAGAATGTGCCCCCAATCACTTATGCTCAACAACTAACCGAACAACCGTTCCTTTTTCTCCGGCTCTGCAAATATCAAGTTTGCCGCTAATTAAAGAAGCGCGCTCACGCATACCCATTAACCCGAAAGATTTTTTCCCCTCTAATTCTTCTTCTAAGATTCCTCTCCCATCATCAATAATCTCTAATGAAAATTTGTCTTCTGTTTTATTAAGAAAAATTTTGACTGACTTAGCTTCAGAATGTTTGGCGACATTTGTTAACGCTTCTTGAACAATTCTAAATATTGCAAGATCGGCATCATGATTTAAGGTGAGTTCTTCCTGGTTGGTCTTGAACTCACATTTGATTTTTGTGTTTTTCTGATACTCCTCAGAGTACCACTCTAAAGCGGCGATTAAACCAAGTTTATCAATAAGCTCTGGGCGAAGTTGTGTTATCAGCTTTCTAACTTGAGTAACCGCTTTGTCAACAGTCAAGTTCATTGAAGAAAGTTCTTCCAAAAATTTTTCTTTTTTCTCATTTAATTTATTTTCTTCTAATTCTTTTCTCGTAAATGTAATATTCATTTTAAGAGAGGTAAGAATTTGTCCTAGCTCGTCGTGCATCTCCCTGGCAATAGATGACCTTTCTTCTTCTCTTATAGTTTGAAGGTGAGCAGCAAGTGAGCGCATTTGTTCTTTTGAAGCTATTAAAAGCGCCTCAGCACGCTTGCTCTCTGTGATATCAATAGCAGTTCCAATTCC
Organism: Bacteroidota bacterium; assembly: GCA_021812745.1. The sequence goes on from JAKAMS010000413.1 coordinate 1,174, forward strand.
TGCCGGCATTCCTTCAAAATTAATTAGACCCGCCGTGAAATCAAGCCATCGTTCTTCGCCATTTTTTGTAAGTATCTTAAATTCATAATGAGCGGGTACTATTTCTCCTCTCAGGCGTGAGCGTCCGCGTTCTTTTATAAGATCGCGATAATCGGGATGAACAATTTCCCAGAATTTTTTATTAAGCAACTCTTCGTTTTTATAGCCAGTTATTTGTTCTGCAAATGAATTCAGGTAACGGAAGAATTCTCCTTTAAAAATAAAAATTGCCGCAGAAGTTGTTTCTGTTAGAGTGCGGAATTTTTCTTCACTTTCTCTCAACGCTTCCTCGGTACGTTTGCGCTCGGTTATATCGCGGGCAATTCCAATTGTTGCAATAGTTTTATTGCCAATGACTAAAGGCGATGGCGTAAATTCGCCAATCTTGTATTCACCGGATTTTGAAAGAATGCGTATCTCATTTGCCTCTATTTTTTCTCCAGCCATAATTTTCTGGAAAGCTTCAAACGCTTTGGGTAAATCTTCAGAATGTACTAGACTTCCAAATGGTTTATCAATCCATTCATTTACAGACCATCCTGTGAGAGTTTCAAATGCGGGATTGATAGAAGTTATATTTCCTTCGGAAGAGATTGTATAGATAACATCGCGTGCGCTTTCAAAAATTGTACGGTATCTTTCCTCGCTTGCTCGAAGAGCATCCTCCACTTCTTTGCGCTCTGTGATATCAACGCTCAACGCAGACGCACCCGTTATTATGTCGTCAGAAACAATTGGATTTAAATAAACTTCATAAAAATGGAGTTTGTTTCCTACTTGAGCGGAGAATTCAAAAATGATTCGTTGACCGGAGAGAGCGGCATCATATTTCGGCTTCCAAAAATTCCGCAATTCCGGTGTCAAAAGTTCAATAGCATTTATTCCTTTTTTTAGTTCGACTTTAAACACTTCTAAATATGCCTTACTAAAAAAATTGTTGAATGTTATGTAATTATATTCATTGTCAATTGACCAAATTGATTCTTCCTTATTATTGATAAGAGAATTCAAATTTGCTTCCGATTGCTTAATTACTTCTTCAGCGTGCTTACGTTTAGAAATATTTGTATGCGTACCGGTCATTCGTAGCGGATTGCCTTCGGCATCGCTGGCAACAACTTTTCCGCGAGTGCGGACCCAAACCCAATCTCCGGATTTCATTTTCAAACGTTGCTCAACATCAAAAATATCCGAGCGTCCCTCAAGATGATCGTTTAGCCGTTCTTTTGTAATTTGCAAATCGTCGGGATGCACAAGCTCGCTCCATATTTTTGCAACTTTATCCGTCTCGTCGTTATTGTAACCGAGAATTTCACAGCCGCGAGGAGAAATGTATACTTCGCCGGTTTTCATCTGAACATCCCACAATCCATCATTTGTACTTTCTAAAGCAAAACGTAACCGGTTTTCGCTTTCACGCAATAAAAAATCCTTTAGTCTATCTTCGGTAATATCTTCAACACTGGACCAAATATATTTTTCACCATTTCTTTCTATAATAGAACCTTGTAAACGCACGGGAACGTAATGACCATCTTTGTGAATGTATTCTTTTTCGTATGGACCATAATAACCGGTTTTGCTTAGGTTTTCTAACTGCTTTTGTTCCTGGCTGTTGTAAATCTTGGGAGTAATCTCCCAGTAATCCAGTTTTAATGTTTCTTCTATTGTTCTTCCAATAATTTTAGCATAAGCAGGATTCACATCTACAAATTTTCCGTCATGTTTAGTTAAAGCAAGTCCAATTGAAGATGTTTCAAAAAGCATTCTGGAATATTGTTCTGACTCCCGCAA